>NZ_DBKJ01000075.1:0-6559 GCF_002297325.1 Treponema sp. UBA753
CATTATCGGGCTTGACCCTGCGATGTTTCTGAAAGAAACTCGGTTGATAATCTATTGAAAATTTCCAACAGATTCCTGACCGAATTTACTGCGTAAACATCGCAGTGTCGTAGCACGAGAATGACAGTTAAATTACTGTTCTTATCAAAACTCAAAATTAAGGCTAGTTAAAAAAAGGAATAAAAATGTCTCTTGAAAACGATTTAAAGGACAAGCTCAATCCGGAGCAATACAAAGCTGTGTCTACAATTGAAGGACCGATTTTAATAATTGCAGGCGCAGGCTCTGGAAAGACACGCGTAATCACTTACAGAATCGCCAATATGCTTGAAAAAGGAATTCCACAAAGCCAGATTCTCGCGCTCACTTTTACAAACAAAGCCGCAAAGGAAATGGAAGAACGCATAAAAGAGCTTACCGGAAAAAAACTAAACAATCTTACAGTCAGCACTTTTCATGCATTCGGAGTTCGCATTTTAAGGCAGGAAATAACAAAACTTGGTTACCGGGAAAATTTTTCAATCTATGACGAAACAGACAAGAAAGCACTAATAAAAGAAAGCGGGCGTGAACTGAAATTTTCAGCGGATGCAATGGATCTTTACAAAATAAGCACATTGTTCAGCGATATAAAAACCGGACGTAAAAACTGGAATTCCGAAAGCGATATGTACAGAAGCCTTTACGAAGAATACCAGTCCGGTCTTAAGCTTTTTAATTCAGTTGATTTTGACGACTTGATTGTGCTTCCGATAAAACTTTTTAAGGAAAACCCGGAAGTCTTGGAATCATACAGAAACAGATTCCGCTACATAATGGTTGACGAATTTCAGGACACAAGCCATCAGCAGTACGAAATGATGCATCTTCTTGCAAACAAAAATATCGCTGTCGTTGGAGATGATGACCAAAGCATTTACAGCTGGCGAGGCGCAGATTTTCAAAATATAGTCAACTTTGAAAAAGATTTTCCTGATGTTACTGAAATACGGCTTGAGCAAAACTACCGCTCAACCGGCACAATTTTAGCAGCCGCAAACGGAGTCATAAAGCACAACACAAACCGAAAAGACAAGGAACTTTGGAGCGGAAACGGAAACGGAAAACCAATCGAGCTTTACTCACCAGAAAACGAAGCTGCAGAAGCTGATTTTATTGCAGAAGGAATTCTTGGAATCAGCGTAGACGAAAAACGCAACTATGACGACTTTGGAGTTTTAATCAGGGCAAACACACAGAGCCGCGCAATCGAAGAAGCATTTCTTGAAAATAACATTCCATACACAATGAGCGGAGGCACAAGTTTTTTTGAGCGAAAGGAAATAAAAGATGTAATCAGCTATTTGCGTGTAATTGCAAACCATGATGACGACATAAATCTTTTGCGCATAATAAACACACCGCGGCGTGGAATCGGAAAAGCTGCAATTGAATCAATAAACAAAGTCGCTTCAACAATGAATTTTTCTTTATGGGAATCCATTCAGGCAATCTTGTCATCTTCGGAAGAGGAATGTCCTGTAAGTGAAAAAACAAAAGCTGATCTTGAAGCCTTTTCAAATATAATAGAAAATTCTAAAAGCATGCTTTCCGGAAAAGGGCTTGCAAAAAAAGTGCGCGCTTTAGTAGATGAAATAAATTATTTTGACTACTTGATTTCAGAAAATCCCAAGAGTGAAAAATCCGCAAGATTTAAATACATGAACATCGAAAGTTTAATAAAAAGCATGGAGCAATGGGAAAACAATCCAAATTATGACGACACAAGCCTTTACGCATATTTAAATAGAATCACTTTGATTTCGCGAGACGACATGGACGATGAGCAGGACAAAGGAAAAGTGAATTTAATGACAATCCACGCAAGCAAAGGCTTGGAATTTCCAGTTGTGTTTATTGCAGGAGCGGAAGAAGGACTTATGCCTCATGCACACGCTGTAGAAGAAGGCGGAGATGCGGCAGTCGAAGAAGAGAGGCGGCTTTTTTATGTTGCAGTTACAAGAGCAAGAGACAGGCTTTTAATTTCATCTTGCTCTCACAGAAGAAAAATGACATCCACAGTTGAATGCGAGCCAAGCCGTTTTCTTGACGAAATTCCTACAAATCTTGTTGAATACCACGAGCCTTCAAAAGAAGTGGATGCAGAAACAGCACACGAGCTTTTGCAAAACATGCTGAAAAACATGGCAAAACCAAGAGTCCCAAAGATTTAAAAGTTCCAATCAAGATTGATATTTGCAAATGCAAAGTTCTTATGTTATAATAAAAAAATGAGAACAATTTTATCGAAAACAGTTTTTACTATTTTAACGGCAGTATGCACGCTGGCATTTTTTTCTTGCGCAACTTCTCCTAAGAATTCGGAATTCCTGAAAGTTGAAGACAAACAGACTCCGCCGCCAATGTTAACAGAACTTCCTGTTATTGAATATTCTGGAATCGGAATAAAATATGAAGTTGAATCAATGTTGCTTCATCACTTTCTTGTTGTCCAGGACAAAGATGCAAGCGGACAATTTGCGGCACGGCTTCTTGATGAGGCGGCAACAGCTAAGCTAAAGGTAAAATTTCCTGCCGGAACATACGAATGCCTTATAAAAGAAAAGGCCACAGACTCCGACCACAGCGCATTTTATGTTTATATTGACAACACTCCTTTCCGTGTTTATCCAAGCAATCCACCGCTAGGAACATGGGAACTTACAACTAGAGCGCCAATTTATTTTACAATTGACGAACCGCGCACAATTCTAATTACAATTCAGGCAAATTCAGAGCAAAAAACCGGAGATGTCGGAATGAACTTGGACTTTATACAGTTTGTAAAAAGGCAATAAACAATATTTTTAAGTATAAAAAAGCCTCGTCTTCACGAGGCTTTTCTTTTCACTTTATCTTGACTTGTAGTTAGCGTCTATCCATTTTGTATATTCACCGCTAAGAATATGGTCAACCCACTCTGTATTTTTTAGATACCAGTCAACAGTCGCATTCAAGCCTTCCTCAAATGTCATTTTGCGTTGCCAGCCAAGCTCAGTTTTTATTTTAGTGCAGTCAATAGCGTAACGCTTGTCATGTCCCGGACGGTCTTTTACATAAGTGATTGTTTTTTCAATTTCAGAAACTGGCTTTCCGAGTTTTTTAGCGGCAAGCTCAATCACTTTATGAAGAAGCTTTATATTCTGCCATTCATTTTCTCCGCCAATATTATATTTCTGCCCAGTCCGCCCTTTGTTTACAATAAGCCAAACCGCGCGGTTGTGGTCTTCAACGTAAATCCAGTCGCGGATATTGTCTCCCTTGCCATAAACAGGAAGAGATTTTCCATCACGGATATTGCTAATCATAAGGGGCAGAAGTTTTTCCGGAAACTGATATGGGCCGTAATTGTTTGTGCAGTTGCTTAAAGTAAGCGGCAATCCATAAGTATGGAAATACGCCATTGCAATATGGTCAGAACTTGCCTTGCTAGAAGAATACGGAGAGCGAGGATCATAAGGAGTCGTTTCTGTAAAATATCCAGTTTCACCAAGTGAACCGTAAACTTCATCAGTTGAAATATGATGAAAAAGAACATCGTCTCTGAATGTTCCATCCGGCTTTTTCCAAAAATTGCGGGCAGCATCCAAAAGCGTAAAAGTTCCCATCACATTTGTTTTTATAAAAGTTTCAGGTCCCAAGATAGAACGATCAACGTGGCTTTCCGCGGCAAAATGAATAATTGTGTCTATGTCGTACTGCTTTAAAATCCGCTCAATTTCCGGGCGATTGCAAATATCCACTTTTTCAAAGAAGTAACGCTTTCCGCCAAATTTTTCCTCAACATCCTTTAAAGACTCAAGATTTCCGGCATAAGTAAGGCAGTCAACATTTACAACGTTTCCGCTAAAATCTGCATCGTTAAAAAGATTTCCATTCGCTGAAGAAAGTCCAAATAAATAGTGAATAAAATTCGAGCCAATAAAGCCAGCTCCGCCAGTTACAAGAATATTTTTTAGTTTGCGCATTTTATTTTCCCTGCCATTTTCCATTTAAATCAAAATAATCCGCATCAAAAGAGAATGACGGATGCTTCTTGTCTTTTTCACTTAAAAGCGGAATCTGTTCAGCTCCAACAGATTTCCAGTCGATTCCAATTGAAGAATCATTCCACATCAAGCCGCCTTCATCTTCTGGATGATAAAAGTCCGTGCATTTATAAGCAAAAACCGCCGAATCAGAAATTACATAAAATCCGTGGGCAAAGCCTTCTGGAATGTAAAACTGATTCTGTTTTTCACTGTCAAGAACAACTCCGTAGTATTTTCCAAATGCAGCAGAACCTTTGCGCAAATCCACGGCAACATCAAAAACTTTTCCATGCAAAGAACGCACAAGTTTTCCCTGAGGATGCTTTGTCTGAAAATGCAGTCCGCGCAAAACGCCTTTTGAAGAAGATGACTGATTGTCCTGAACAAATTTCATTTTTAGTCCGGCTTCGAAAAAATCTTTTTCACTGTAAGTTTCCAAGAAATATCCGCGGCTGTCACCAAAAACTTTCGGCTGAATTTCATAAAGTCCTGAAAATTCTGTTCCATCAGAAGCAAAGCATTTTTTAAAATCGAACATCAGTTTGCTCCTGCAATATATTCAAGATAACGGCCGTATTCAGTTTTGTAGCCCGAAGCAAGAGACAAGAGTTCTTCTTTTGAAATCCAGCCATTGCGGAATGCAATTTCTTCAATGCAGCTTACATACATTCCCTGGCGTTTTTGAATTGTTGCAATAAAATTACTTGCTTCCAAAAGCCCGTCGTAAGTTCCTGTATCAAGCCAAGCCATTCCGCGGCCAAGAAGCTCAACAGAAAGCTGTCCTCTTGAAAGGAATTCGTTATTCACAGAAGTTATTTCAATTTCTCCGCGGACAGAAGGCTTTACATCAGCGGCAATTTTTACAACATCATTTGAATAAAAGTAAAGTCCCGGAACTGCATAGTTTGATTTTGGAGCTGAAGGTTTTTCTTCAATTCCTAAAACTTTTCCAGATTTATCAAATTCAACAACTCCATAAGCTGAAGGTTCTTTTACATAATAGCCGAAAATCACACTGCCCTTTCCAGACTCAACAGTTTCTTTTGCGCGCTTTAAAGTTGAAGTGAAAGACTGACCGTAAAAAATGTTGTCGCCAAGAACCAATGCAACGCTGTCATCCGCAATAAAATCTTTTCCAATAATAAAAGCGTCAGCAAGTCCGCGCGGTTTTTCCTGAACTTTATATTCAAATTTCATTCCAAGCCAATTTCCATCTCCAAAAAGTTCTTTAAATAAAGGCAAATCCCTTGGAGTTGAAATTACAAGAACTTCTTTTATTCCCGCAAGCATAAGACAGCTTAACGGATAATAAACCATCGGCTTATCATACAACGGAAGAATCTGCTTTGAAACTGCTTTTGTGATTGGATAAAGTCTAGTTCCAGAACCGCCTGCTAAAATAATACCTTTCATTTCTCAATCCTTGATTTTTTTATGTTGCTTTTAAAATCCAAAAGAAACACCTGTAAAATTTATTTTCCTTCGTCCCACGCTTTTTTTATTAAGGAAACTGCGCTTTCATCATTTTTAATATTTTCAATTGCATTTAAAAGGAATGCAGTAAAGACAAAAATAAAGAACGCGGCAAAAGTTGCAACTATAAATTTAATTGCCCTTCTTCCTGAATCTACTACAGAAGAAAGAAGAATAGGTTCTGAAACAAATTTTTCATGGCTGGCTTTAAATGTTTTTATATCTGATGAAATTTCAAGACAATTTACAGACACAGAAATAGTTTTTATTTCCGACTTTTCATTTTTTTCTCTCCAAACAACTGGCAGACTCAAATTTCCATATTGTTCAATAATTTTATCAGCATTTTCTTCCAACGAATTAATTCTTTGCATAGCAGAATCTTCTATGTAAGAGTTAGTGCTTTTTAAGAGTTCCAAAATAAAATCATTTAATTCATTTTCTTTTTCAGCAGGAATTTTGCAAAGCAATGTAATTCGGTCAGAAGCATTAGACGACTGGACAGAAAAATTTCCTCCATTTACTGCTTGCTCTACGTTTTCAAAAATATGAAAATCTTTTTGGCACTCAGAAATTACAGCAGGATCTTGCATATAATCAACGGCAGATTTAAGAACATCATATCCTGTTGCATTAAAAACGCTGGCAGGCAATCGTTCCGTTTTTAGCGCGTAAGAAACTGTAAGCGTTTTTTTATTCAGCGAAGGAACAAATTTCGGCAGGACAAAAAGCCATGCAAAAGCGGCAAGCGCAACAGAAAGTGTTCCTATAACAATAAGTTTTCTATAGCGGATAAGAACCGCAAACAAATCAATCAAAGAAATTTCATCTTCATTATTATTTTCGTACTGTTCAGTCATAAATCTATTCTATTATTTATTATTTCAAAAATCAACAACAATTCACTTTTAGTCAGTCAAACCGCTTTTGGGAATTCCAACACGGTTCAACGGCCAGAATCTAAAGCAGGCTTTTCCAAGCATACGGCTTCTGTTTACATATTGAGGAGAGAGGCG
>NZ_DBKJ01000075.1:6609-6820 GCF_002297325.1 Treponema sp. UBA753
GAGAGAGGCTTGTATAGTAAGTTACAGACATTGAATCCATTTTCGAAACTGAAACTAAAGTCTGCTCGTAGCTATGGCGCATATCAAGAGAATTGTAACGGTTGTCTCCCATCATAAAATAGCAGTTTTCAGGAATGTACTGAGCGTTTCCATTCGCATCATTTGCAGGGAAAACAGGAAGATTTCTTAAATCCATTTCAAGAATGTAAAG
>NZ_DBKJ01000139.1:0-6432 GCF_002297325.1 Treponema sp. UBA753
ACTGTTCGCTCTTGCTCACAGTCGTTTTTTTTCTCGGGGTATTAAGCCTTGCGTTTGTTATTTTCAAAATATTTGCTCATGTTTAATCACAAGTATTTTGAAAATTTCAATGCACATTGGTTAAAAAATAAAAAACTGTTCGCTCTTGCTCACAGTTTTTTATTTTTTTTCGAGGGTCACTCTTTTACAGCCGCTGTTCCCATGCTCATCATCATTGCTTTCTGTGTGAACAGGAAGAAGATTACAAACGGAATACAGATTACCAAAGAGCCTGCTGCGAAGTTTGTAAACTCGTTCTTTTTATCAGAAACGAAAGAGAACAAGCCTAGCGCAAGTGTTTGTTTTTCAGGGCTTCTTAAAACCATCTTCGGGAAGATAAAGTCCATCCATGGTCCTGTAAAACTTGAGATTCCCAAGAATGTGATAATCGGCTTTGTAACAGGAAGAATGATTGTTCCAAAAATTCTAAAGTGGCTTGCACCGTCAATTCTTGCAGCTTCGTCAAGGTTCTTGCTTACTGTGTCCATGTAGCTTTTTACCATCCAAGTGTTGTACGGAATTCCTCCTGCAACGTAAACAAGCACCAGTCCCCACAAAGTGTCAAGTCCGCCGATACGGTTCAAGATTACATAGATTGCAATCATTCCTACAAATGAAGGGAAAATCTGAAGAATCAGCATGCTCATCAAAAGAGTGTGCTTAAAGACGAACTTAAAGCGTGAAAAAACATAAGCGCTCAATGAGGAAATCACAACAGTAAGAAGCGTTGTCCAAAGAGCAATGATGAATGTGTTCTTAAACCACAGCCAGTACTGGGTTTCAAAGAACAGATACTTAAAGTGCTTGAGAGTGAATCCGTCCTTGAAAGGAACAATATTCATGTTTGCAATTCCGTTTCCAGGAGCGAAAGCGGCGGCAACAACATAAACAAGCGGATAAAAAACAATAAGAGAAATCAGTATAAAAATCAGATAAGAAAAAGTTGTGCTGACTGTCTTGAATGAACGGTAATTTCTCATACTTCACCTTCCTTATAAGCCTTGGTATTTCTGAACTGATAAATAGCAAACGGCGCAAGAACAACGAAGATAAGCACTGCAATAACAGAAGCGTAGTTGTATCTAAGCATTGTAATTGTAAGCTTGTAAATCCAAGTAACAAGAATATCAGTTCCACCCGCCATTGTGGTTGTGGAATCTGCAACCGTCGGATCTCCGCCTGTTAAGAAGAAGATAATTCCGAAGTTGTTGATATTGTGCGTAAAGCTCATAATAATCAAAGGCATTGTCTGATAAAGAACAAGAGGCATTGTAATGTGGCGCAGAATCTGAGGTCCGTTTGCACCGTCAATCTTTGCAGCTTCGTACAAATCTTTGGAAATCGCTGTCATCGTTCCCATAGAAAGCATCATAAAATAGCCGAATCCAGCCCAAAGGTTAATTACAATACACATTATTTTTGCAAGCGTAGCATCTCCAAGCCAAGGAATTGTGCTTCCCTGCTCAAGAATTCCAAGGGCAATGAGAGTTCTGTTTACAATTCCGAATGTTCCGTTGAGCATCTGGCGCCACAAAATCATTGTAATTACAGCCGGAACCGCATAAGGCAAGATAAATATAAACCTGAACACTGGAGCTATTTTGATTCCGCTTTCATTCAAATGAACGGCAACCAAAAGTCCGCCAAAGTAGCAGGTAAAAGTTGAAGCCACAGCCCATACAAGTGTCCAGATTGCGATGCGTGCAAAACCAGCTGACCAGTTTGTTCCGCCGAAAAGGAGTGCCTTGAAGTTCTGGAAGCCAACCCAGTCTACAGTATTTTTAGGTGGAATGTTGTTAGGAGCAGAATAGTTTGTAAAAGCAACCGCAACGCTAAAAAGAAGCGGAACAACAACAAACACAAGGAGCATAACTACACAAGGAGCAAGACCTGTAATAGGGAACGCCTTGTTGCCAACTTCTTCCAAAGAGGACTTTTGAGAAACGAATCTTTTAGTCCTGCAGTATTCTTCATAGGATTTTTTTGCGCTTCTTACCGAAATTACATAAGCCGCTACAAAAAGAGCAACTATCGAAAGAATAAGAATTCCGTCGATAAGCATAAACATAGAGTTATTGCGAAGCTTAACCGGAATATCAGGCTGAGGTTCGCCAAGAGTAATCAAATCAAAAATCTTTCCGCAGGTAACTGGCAGAAAAGCAAGAAAAAGAACTTCAAGGGCAGCAAAAAGAGCGCCTTTGACATATTGTTTAAGGTAAATAATATGGGACAATCCCATGAAGCATAAAGATGCAACTTTTACCTTTTTTGCAGAACTTCCATCGGACTCTATCCGCATAAGACACCTCGCAATTGAATACGTCTGGTCAAGGCACGCTTACGCTCAAGGCCTTGGCTCATCCGTTTTTACGGTTTGGATAAACCCTAAATCAGTGGGAACGCACAACAAGTGCTTAAAAAGGCAGACAAAAATATGCCGTCTTTTATAAAACTGTTTTTAAATTTTGCAAGAAAACAAAGGGCTGCCGCAAAAAATTCTTTTCGATAATTCTGGGCAGCCCATAGGCTTAGTTTACAATAGCAAGAAAGCTAAATTACATTCCAAGGATTGTAGCGTTGCAAGCGTCAAGTTCTTTCTTAACATCTGCACCGTTCCAAATGTTCTTTGAAGCGTTTCCAAGAGCATCCCAGAAAGCAGACATCTGTGGAACAGAAGGCATTGGGAATGCATAGTCAAGCTGGTTGAGGAATCCGCCAATGTATTCGCTTGAAACTTTTACATTGATTGCTGGCATAGCTCCTGTGATGTCAAATCTGAGCTGCTGCATAGCCGGGCTGATAAGGAACTGAGCAAAGTCAGCTGCTTCTTCCGGATGATCAGAGTATGAGCTTACAAACATAGCGCGTGTTCCAGAGAATGAAGCTGCCGGAACTGTGTCTCCAGGAAGTGAAGGAAGTGGCGCAACACCAAAGTTCAATTTAGCGTCAACAAAGTTCTTTACGTTCCAAGGTCCAGTAATGTGCATTGCAGCCTGTCCGCCCTGGAATGCAGCGTCGCAAACTCCAGTTGAAAGGTCAGCAGCAGGAACATCAAGAGCGTTTCTGAGTGACTGGAAGAATTTCATTCCGTTTACAGCATCATCGTTGTTAAGATATGTTGTAGAAGTGTCAGCTCCAGTTGAACCGAAGATGCGGTTTCCGTTTTCTGTTGTGAATACAATTGAGTAGTATGCGTTTCCTACATCCATTACAAATCCGCGCTTGTCTGGATTCTTTTTGTTGAATTCAATAGCCCATTTTGCAAGGTCATCCCAAGTCTTTGGAACATCTTTTTCAGCAATAAGATCCTTGTTGTAGAACAAAGCGTAAGTTTCTGCGCTTACTGGGTATCCGTACATTTTTCCTTCGTAAGTAAGAGCCTTTGAACAAGCGCCAAGAACTTCTTTTGCAACAACGTCTGCGTTTGCTGTTGGAGCAACGTGTCCGCCGTTAACAAGCTCGCCAAGCTTATCATGTGGAGCAGCAAAAAGATCTGCGCCAACTCCAGCTGGTCCGTCAAGGGCAATCTGTCCTGTTGAATCGCCAAGTTCTACGTTTACGAATTTGATTTCTACATTCGGATGAGACTCTGTGTATTTAGCTCCAGCCTGTTTAATGAATTCATCTGGTCCTAAAAGAGACTCCCATACAGTAAGAGTTATTTTTTCAGACTTTTTAGCTTTCTTGCTGCATCCTGTAAATGCGAGCAAACCTGCAGATACTACAGCTACAGCTGCAATAATACCTTTCTTCATTTTGTCCTCCTAATTATAAAACAATGAAGCTTTTTATATTCCAACCGCGAATCAGCGGAAAGATTCCCTTATTCTAAGCTCGTAGCCAACTTTTGTGTGGCTTGGAACTTTTTTTCCTTCTATCATATCCACAAGAAGATTTCCCGCCTTCTTTGTAAGATTTGAAACATTTACATTCAACGCCGTAATTGGAGGCGTATTGTTCTCCAAAACCTGGCTATCGTAAAATGAAATCACCTGAATGTCAGCCGGCACTTCATAGTCATTCTGCTTGAGCCATTTAAGCACATAGACGCAGATAATGTCATCCATGCAAACAAGGCACTGCGGGTTTTCCTTCATAATATCTGGCAAAACAGAAAAAACATCTTTCTGGCATTCCAGATTCCAATGAACGACACAGCCGTCCAATGATATTCCAGAAGAAGCAAGTCCTCTTTTAAATCCTTCAAAACGAAAAGTGTTCACGCTGTTTTTGCTATCGCCCGCAAGAACTGCAACTTTTTCACATCCGCGGCTTATCATAAACTTTGTCATTTCATAGCAGCCAGAAATCTGGTCGCTTCCAACATGGCAAAACTCATCATCCCCGGGTGTGCCCATTGCAATAAATGGAATCCCTTCTCTTTTTAAAAAGTCCACGGATTCATCTTTTTCTTCAAGACGAGTCAAAATAACGCCGTCAACCTTTCTATTTATAACAAGCCGCCTTAACGGAGTAATATCTCCGCCGCTCTGAACAACAATCAAAGCGTCATAGCCGGCCTTATACACAGATTCAGAAATTCCAACAAGGCAATTCTGAAAAAACGGATTGTCCTCTTCATTTTTTGGAATAACAACGCCAATATTGAAAGTCTGCCGCAAAACAAGTCCTTTTGCCATCGGATTAGGAACATAGTTGCACGACTGAACTTTTTCCATTACGCGCCGCCGGGTTTCCGCGCCAATCCGCCCCTTGCAGTTTATAACTCGGGACACTGTAGACTTTGAAACTCCAAGTTCCTGGGCAATATCCGAAATTGTAACAACAGAAGCGGACCTTTCCATAAAAACGTTTCCAAATTATTTTATTAAACAATGCAAAGCAAAAAGTTCTGCAATGCTTAAAGTTTACACCAACAATTCTTATAAAACAAGAAAAATCGGTTGCTCAACACGAAAAAGTATACACGTGTCAATTCGGTTTGTCAAACTTTTTTTATAAATTCTTTGTAATTTTCTTACAAAAATAATAACGTTTCCAGAAGTTTTTCTTGCGCCCTCTTTTTTTTTATGCAATACTTATTTCCATGTTTGAACAAACCGCAGAAAAAATCAAAAATGCAAAAATCATTCCGGTCGTAAAAATTCAGGAAAAAGAATATGCAATGGAACTTGTGCGCGCCCTTACAAACGGCGGAATGAAAGCTGTTGAAATAACCTTTAGAACAAACGACGGCGAAACCGGGCTAAAAAAAATCGCTGGCTGCATAGAATCAATAAAAAAAGAGTTTCCGAATATTCTTGTGGGAGCCGGAACTGTAATAAACGCAAACCTCGCGCAAAAAGCCCAAAATGCCGGAGCGGATTTTCTTGTTTCCCCGGGATTCAATCCCAAAACAGTAAAATGGTGCGTTGAACATGAAATTCCGTTTTTTCCAGGAGTATGCACGCCGGGCGAAATTGAGCAGGCAATAGAAACCGGCCTGAATTTCCTAAAGCTTTTCCCTGCGGAAGTTATGGGCGGAACAAAATTCCTAAAGTCGCTGGCAGGACCTTTTCCGCAAACAGTTTTCATTCCAACAGGCGGAATAAACGGTGAAAATTTTTCAAGCTATCTTTTATGTAAAAATGTAGGCGCGGTGGGCGGAAGCTGGATGTGCCCCGAAAATTTCATAAAAGAAAAAAATTGGCAGGAAATTGAAAATCTCTGCAAAAAAGCAACTTTTTCCTTTCTAAAAAACTGCTGAAGGTAAAAATTTACTTATCTATCAGCTCAAAATATCTTGCAGGAGAAAAGATTAAAGGCTTATCGATTTTTAAATTTTCAAAATCCTTGTCGCCAGTCAACAAAATATCCGAATCAGACAAAATTGCAGAGGCAAGAACTGGCAAATCTTTTACATCTCTGATTTTTGGATATTTATTCACATCAATTTTATTTGGTGTTGCAAATTCTTCAAAATTTATTCCGTTAAAAAAGTTTTCAAGCTGTTTTAGTTTTTCAGGGAATTTTCTTTCAAAGACTTCATTACATTCTTCTTTTGTATAGGAAGAAATTACAACTGTATGTTTTTCAAGCAGATGAGAAAAAACTCTTGCAACTTTTCCGCTTGGAAAAAGCATTGCCGAGATTATGACATTTGTATCAACAAAAACTCTCACCTAGTTTTCCTTAATTCTTTAATGTAGGCAACAACATCTTCTTCTGTTTGAAAACCTGCTTTTTCAGCTTCGCCCTGCATTTGATTTTGCGCATTCGCCAAAGCTATTTGTGATGCATTTGCAATATAAACTTTTCCTTTTTTTTCTTCAAAATACACTTTGTCGCCAGTTTTCAATTGAAGCAAATTTCTTATCATAAGAGGAATTGTTATCTGACCTTTTGATGTTACTTTTGCAAGTTCCATAGAAAATCTCCCATAAAAAGTCAAGA
>NZ_DBKJ01000139.1:6574-10345 GCF_002297325.1 Treponema sp. UBA753
TTCGGCTGTTTTTATCTTATCTCCTTACTTTCCTTACTTCAATATAAATGAAGCAAGTCTTGCTGTCAAATTCTAAACAAAAAAAAACTGCCCTTTAAGCTAAATGAATTCAGCCTAAAGAGCAGCCTTTGAATAGCTAGCTAAAAACCAGCAACAGATTCCCGTATCATAGCACAGGAATGACAGTTAAATTAAACCAATCCCTGGGCAACCATTGCGTTTGCAACTTTTACAAATCCTGCAATGTTAGCGCCTGCAACATAGTCGCCTTCTGTAGCGTATTTTTTTGCAGTTTCATAAGCGTTGTCGTGGATGTTTGTCATAATCTGCTTAAGCTTAGAGTCAACTTCTTCAAATGTCCAAGAAAGACGCTCTGAGTTCTGGCTCATTTCAAGTCCGGATACCGCAACACCGCCGGCGTTTGCAGCTTTTCCAGGAGCGAACATAACTTTGTTTTCCTGGAAATACTTTATGGCTTCCGCACGTGTAGGCATATTTGCGCCTTCTGCAACGAGCATACATCCGTTTGCAACAAGTTTCTTTGCATCTTCAAGATAAATTTCATCCTGAGTTGCGCAAGGCAAGGCAAGGTCAGCTTTTACGCCCCAAGGCTTTTCACCTTTGAAGAATTTTGCGTTAGGAAATTTCTTTACATAAGCGTCAACTTTTTCTTTGCGTGCGCGGAATTCTTTTACATAGGCAAGTTTTTCAGCAGTGATTCCGTCTTCATCAAGAATATAGCCAGTTGAATCAGACAAAGTGATTGGCTTTCCACCGAGCTGAAGAAGTTTTTCAGCAGCGTACTGGGCAACGTTTCCGTCTCCAGAAATAATAGCTGTCTTTCCTTTGAAATCCTGGCCTTTTTTTGCAAGCATGCATTCAACAAAGTAAATAAGTCCGTAGCCTGTAGCTTCTGTGCGGGCAAGAGAACCGCCGAATGAAAGTCCTTTTCCTGTAAGAACTCCAGTGTACTGGTTTGTAATTCTCTTGTACTGGCCGAACATATAGGCAACTTCTTTTCCGCCTACACCTTTGTCTCCAGCTGGAACGTCTGTGTCTGCGCCAATATGACGATAAAGCTCTGTAATGAATGACTGGCAGAATCTCATAATTTCAGCATCTGATTTTCCGTGGCCATCAAAGTCTGAACCACCTTTTCCGCCGCCCATTGGAAGAGTTGTAAGGGAATTCTTAAGAACCTGCTCAAATCCGAGGAATTTCAAAACATCAAGTCCTACTTCCGGAGAAAAACGCAAGCCTCCTTTATAAGGTCCAATTGCGCTGTTAAACTGAACACGGAATCCGCGGTTTACGTGAGGTTTTCCTGCATCGTCAGTCCAAGGAACACGGAACATTACAATTCTCTCTGGCTCAACGAAACGCTCAAGAACAGCATACTGCTCAAGCTCAGGCATTTTGTCTACCGCAGGAGAAATTGCTTCAAGAACAAGTCCAGCAGCCTGAAGAAAATGACCCTGATCTGCATAGCGTACAGAAATGTCATCCCAAACACGTTTACAATAAGCATTTTTAATATTGTATTCCATATAAACAACCCCTGTTTCTTGATTTTTTAATTTGTAACCCCAGAAATCAAGAAAAAACTTAAATAATATTAAACTATATTAAGTGTTTTGAAAAGTAAAAAGCAAAAATTTGTTGCAACATTTTACAAGCCGATATATAATAAATACTGAAATTTCTTTAACGAGGCTTCAGAATTGACAAAAGAAAGCTGCCTTGAATCTGTTTTGCTTTCATATAAAAAATACTACGACGTTTCAAAAAATCCATGCGGAACTTTTTGCGCAACTGCGGAATTCCATTCGCACGAAGAACAGTATTTTTTAACAAAGTCGGCAAGAATTGCAGAGGTGGATTCAAATGAATATGTCTACTTTGCGCTTGAAGAAAAACTTTCATTGCAAAAACTCAAGGAACTTTCAATTTCGGCCTGGGCAGACGGCCTTTCAAAAGTAAAGCCTTTTTACGGTCACAAAAATTCAGACATAAGCCTGATTGTCATTGCCAGTTCAGTTGAAAAAGACGCAGCCAAGGAAGCAAAAAAAATCAAGTTGCACAAGTCGTACAAGCTTTCATTTTTTGGCTGGAGCAGCTTCAGTCTGATTGTTTACGATCTTTCAGAAAGAAAAACTTGGTTCAACTGGCACGGAAGAAATTTGCGCAGTATTTTTTCTAAAATGCCGCTGTAACTTTTAAGCAAATTTTGAGTGGGCTTCAAAACTCATTCACATTTATATTTTTTTGGAGGCACAAGAGATGGCTGCTTTACTGATTATTTTAGCGGCGCTTGTTCTGCTTTTCTGCGGATACGTTTTTTACGGTTCGTGGCTTGCAAAACAATGGGGAATTGATCCGGCGAAAAAAACACCGGCGCAGGAAACACCAGACGGAGTTGACTACGTGGCTGCAAAACCGGCAGTTCTTATGGGACACCACTACTCTTCTATCGCAGGAGCAGGTCCAATCAACGGACCTATACAGGCGGCGGTTTTCGGATGGGTTCCAGTATTTTTGTGGTGCATAATCGGAGGCATTTTTTTCGGCGGAGTCCAGGACTTTGGCTCTCTTTTCGCATCTATAAGGCACAAGGGAAAGTCCGTAGGCGAAATCATCAACGACACGATGGGAGCAAAGGCAAAAAAACTCTTTATTATTTTTGCGCTTCTTGTTCTTATTCTTGTAATCGCTTCGTTTGTAAACGTTGTAGCAGGAACATTCTTTACTGTGGCAGGAAGCCCTGTAATGTTCGGCTTTGTTTCAAATCCGACAAACAACCAGACAACCGCAATGATTTCAATTTTATTCATTGTGCTTGCCGTTATCTACGGAATCATTACAAACAAATGCGGACTAAAAACACTTCCGGCTACAATCCTTGGAATAATTGGAATTGTGATTGTTACAATAATCGGGCTTAATGTTGGATTCGCAATGAGCCGCAACGCCTGGATTGTTTTTGTCGGAGTTTACATAGCTGTAGCTTCTCTTGTTCCAGTGTGGATTATGCTTCAGCCGCGCGACTACCTTTCAAGTTTTTTGCTTTACGCCATGATGCTTGTTGCCCTTGCAGGAATTTTATTCAACGCATTTAAAGGAAGCTCTGCAATCGCATTTTCAATTCCAGCGTTCACAGGATGGAAGACACAGGCCGGATTCCTTTTCCCAACGCTTTTTATAACAGTAGCTTGCGGTGCCTGCTCTGGATTCCACTCACTGATTGCAACAGGAACAACTTCAAAGCAACTTGACAACGAAAAAAACGCAAAGCCAATCGGATACGGCTCAATGCTTATTGAATCCGCGCTTGGAATAATCGCCCTTATTTCTGTAGGAGTTATCTGGAGCCAATGGAAGCAAGGAAAATTCGGTTCACCTTCTGCGGCGTTCGGTGCTGGAATTGCAACACTTTTTGGCAAAGAAGGAAGCGGAATTTACAACACAATAAACGCTCTTCTTACACTTGCAGTTTCTGTATTCGCCCTTACTTCGCTCGACACAGGAACAAGATTGAGCCGATTTATGTTCAGCGAGCTTTTCCTTAAAGACGGAGAATTTTCTTGGAAAGACGCAAAGGGAATCCGCAAAGTTCTTGCAAATCCGTTCTTTGGAACAATCTCAATGGTTGTAATCGGAAGCGTTCTTGGCGGACTTAAGCTCAGCCAGATCTGGGGACTTTTTGGAGCGGCAAACCAGCTTTTAGCAGGACTTGCGCTTATGGCGGTTGCGGCTTGGCTCGGTCAGGCAGGA
>NZ_DBKJ01000139.1:10417-21800 GCF_002297325.1 Treponema sp. UBA753
CTTTATTCCAATGGCATTTATGCTTGCGGCGACTTTGACAAGCCTTGTTCTTACTGTATACAAAAAGATTGCGGCAATGGTTCAGGGTGCGCAAGGTGCTCTTGCCTGGGGAAACTGGTTCCAGCTTGTATTCGCAGCGGCAATGGCAGTTCTTGCAGTAATTCTTGTTATTGAAGGAATCCAGACATTTAAGAAACAGAAAAAATAGCAATGTATCTGAGTTACACAGCGTAATGTGCAGCTCTCATACATTATAATGAAAAACACAGTATCAGTATAATGATAGTCCGTCTATCATTATAGTGGTAAGCATATTATCAAGCTAATGATAATCCAGACGTCATTATGCTGACGTAAAAAACATTAAGAAAGGCTGCCAAAACAGGCAGCCTTTCTTGTTATGTGATTTATTAATTTTTATTTCAAATTAAAAAACAACTACTTAACAGCACTCAAATATTACCAAGCAACACGCACGCTGACCGCCGCAGAAGGAATCTTTGATGCAATATCGTAGCTTCCGCTTACACTAAGGTTTAGGAACAGAAGGTCAAGTCCGATTCCTCCAAAAACCTGTGGATAAACAGAAAATCCAGAAGAGCTTCCACTGAATGAGCTAGGAAGAATTCCCCAAGTCAACGCATCTGCAACGCCATCGTAATAAGTATCACTTTCTTCTGCAATAATGCTTGCCCAGTCAGCCTTTACCTTCCAGTCAACAGATGTCTTTGAGAACAAGGCGCGTCCACCAATAAACGGAACAAGGCAAAGCACCTTGATAGAAGCCTGTGTGTTTACCATGAATGTTGTAGACTTAAAGTCAAGACTAGCTTTTGCACTGTCATCGTCTACATCAACACCGCCTTTCGTGTAATAAAATCCGGCTCCAACAGACCATTTTGGACGCATGAATCCACCCTGAAAAATCGCATAGCGGATGTCTGCTCCAAGAGTAAAGAAGTCGATTGCAACAGGATCAATAGCTTCGTCAACTGCGCCTATTTTTGAAGTGTCAATTGACATTGCAGTAATGCCAATATCAAACGGAAGAATTATTCCGCCAAGACGCGCATCCACAGTAATTGTCGGGAAAACAAGAGTGTCGTTTATATCTTTTACGTCATCAACACCAAGCGCAAGGGCAGCATCTTTAAGCGTAGAAACGTCAAGGGCTGAAACTCCGGCGTTAACACCAGCGCCAAAGTGAAATCCCGGGAAAATCTTTCCAATCCAAGCTTCCGCATAAACATTCTGCTGAGTCTGCGAGTTCGGAATAACATCCGCAAGGTCATCGCAAAAGTCGTTAAGTCCGTTTTCTGCAACAGTAAATGGAGAGTCTGTCGGAATGTACTTTTTGATGTTTACATAGGCTTCATTTACCTTGTCAGCGGCATTAGATATCTGACTTTTTTTAACACCGTTTTCACGCAACGCATTGTTAATTTCATCAACTCTTCCAGAAACCATATTATAAACATCATCTGGAATATCGATTGTAATTTCGCCGTCTACACCTTTTACAGTAAGAGGCTTTGCAAAAAGTCCTGAAGCCGCAAATGCAAAGGCAAATACCATTGCAGCAACCCGTTTAGTTTTCTTTACCATAGTAGTTCTCCTTAGATTCTGAAAACAAAATCTTCTTCATTTATAGCATATTATTCTATGCAAGTCAAAAAAAATGAGCTGCCGCACAAGACTTTTCAATCTCGGCAAGGCAGCCCGTTTATTCAGCAAAATATTTTAATTTAGCTGTTTTTCATTCCGTTGACTTTTTCAAGGCGGGCGAGCGCTTTTGCTTCTGCCTCGTCAGCATCTTTCTTAAGTTTTTCTACAACAGTGTTGATATTGTTCACCATATATACAGGCTGCAAAGTAGCATCCAGACAGTCGCGCCACAATGAGCTTTCCGGGTCAACAATGTTTCTCTTCAAAGTTGCCATTGAAATTGGAATGTGAACATATTTGTCATGCACAAGTCCAATTACAATCTTTGTTTTTCCTGCCATGGCCGCATGAACCGCATTGTTTCCAAGACGCTCACAATAAATAGAATCATTAGCAGTTGTAACAGCCGCGCGAACTTCATATCCTGGATCAATGTACTTAAGATTGATATGGATTTTCTTTGAAGCGAAATATTCAGTGATTCTGTCGCGGAGGTAAACACCGATGTCCGCAAGTTTTTTGTTTCCAGAAGCGTCAGTCTGATTTGTAGAAGTCAAAAGCTCTTGTCCAGCACCTTCTGCAACAACAATTACAGCGTGATGACGTTCGTTCAGACGTGCTTCAAGATGGGCAAGCAATCCGTTCGGTCCGTCCAAGTCAAAAGGAACTTCCGGAATAAGGCAGAAATTAGCTTCGTGGCTTGCAAGGGCAGTCGCAGTCGCAATAAATCCAGATTCGCGTCCCATAAGCTTTACAAGACCAATTCCGTTAATTTGAGAATGCGCTTCCATGTGGATTGAATTTACGGCCTGAGTAGCTTTCTGAACAGCAGTTTCAAATCCGAACGAGCGGTCAATAAACTGAAGGTCGTTGTCAACTGTCTTTGGAATTCCCACAACTGAAATTTTAAGTCCGCGACGGTCAATTTCGTTTGCAATATCAAGCGCGCCTCTCTGGGTTCCGTCTCCACCGATGATAAACATCATGTTGATTCCCATGCGCTCAATGGAATCTACAATGTCAGAAGTTCTGTCTCCGCCTCCGCGTGAAGTTCCAAGGAAAGTTCCGCCGATTTTATGGATTGCATCAACATTGTCCGGGTTAAGGTCGATTGTATCGTATCCCTGCTCTGCAAAGAATCCTTTATAGCCAAATTGAATTCCCTTGATTCTGCGCACACCGTAGCGGTTCCAAAGACAGCGGACAACAGCGCGGATTACATCGTTAAGTCCAGGGCAAAGACCTCCGCAAGTGCAAATTCCAGCTGTAACGTGAGCCGGATTAAAATAAATGTATTCACGAGGACCTGCTTTTTCCATGAACTTGGCTTTGTCATCGCAATCCTCTTCAACGCCTTTATAGACATTCACCTGGCGGCGAACATAAGAATTGTCTGTAACATAAGCTGCGCGGAAATTTCCGTGCTCCAAAGAAAGTTCAATAGGAGACTTTACTTTGCATTCTCCCAAGTTTTCCACTGAAAAATCATATTTCATTGTTGCCATAGCAAACCTCGTACCGTGAAATAAAAAAGCGTAAAACACGCTCTTATAAAGATACTTTCAAATAGTAAAAAATTCAATATAGGAATAAAAGAAATTACCAAACTTGACCAAAAAGCGTTTTTTGCGTAGTTTTCTATATTATGAGAAAAACTTTTTACACTTTAGCGGCATTTTTTTTGTGCCTTTTTGCATTTTCAAGCTGCGGATACAACGGACTCATCGACAAGCGTGAAGCAGTTGAGCAGCAGTGGGCAAACGTAGAAAATCAATATCAGAAACGCTCTGACTTAGTTCCGAATCTTGTGGCAACTGTAAAAGGCTACGCTTCGCATGAAGAAGGTGTTTTCACACAGATTGCAGAATCCCGCTCAAAACTCGGCGGAACTGTAAACGTTGACATAACAGACGATCCTGAAAAATTCGCTCAGTTTCAGGCTGAACAAAACACTTTTTCTGCAAGCATAGGGCGCCTTCTTGCTCTAACAGAAAGCTACCCGGAACTCAAGGCGAACGAAAATTTTCTTGACTTGCAAAGTCAGCTTGAAGGAATTGAAAACAGAATTTCCACGGAGCGCAAAAGATACAACGATGCAGTAAGTGAATACAACAAAGCAATTCAAAAATTCCCAGGCGTTCTAACAGCAAAAATGTTCGGCTTTACAAAGAAAGCTTATTTCCGTTCAGAAGAAAAAGCCGCAAAAGCCCCGGAAGTTTCGTTTTAATTCGGAAGCTAAAAAATGAGCGCATCTTTTTTCGACAAAAGCAAACAGAACAAAAATTTCATCTGGATTCTTGCTCTTACATTTTTCATTGTAGCGTTTCTGTCGTTTTCAGCAAAAAGCAAGAGCGGACAAACCAAAGCAACTTTTAGCAATGAAGCCGACGGAATATATAAACCGGTTTTAGACAACGCAGGAATTTTTTCCAAATCGGAGCTAAGTCAGCTTGAATCTTTCATTGCAAATTTAGAAGAGCGCACAGGAATTCAGATTGCAGTCATTGTTGTAAAAAATTTAGGCGAAGAAGACATTGAATCATTCAGCATGAAACACGCGGAACAATACAAGCTCGGTCAAAAAGGAACTGACAACGGGGTTCTGCTCACAGTCGCCATGAAAGAGCGCGAAGTAAGAATTGAAACTGGATACGGCGCGGAAGGAATTCTTACAGATGCAGTTTGCGCGCGCATAATCCGCAACAAAATAACACCGCTGTTTAAGCAGGAAAAATATTTTGAAGGAATAGAAAGCGGAATTAAAGCCATTGCTTCTGTTTTAGCAAGCGATGAAACAATGACAGAAAACCAGCCTCAAGCGGAAAATTCTGCGGAAGAAGATGAAGAGGAAAGTCTTTTTTCTGTCCTTGCTTTTGTCTTTTTTGTAGTGCTTATTTTTGTAATATTTGGGCGCGGAAGAAACCTTTGGCTTTTGCCTTTTATTTTTGGCGGAGGAAATTCCAGCAGAAGGAATTCAGACAGCTTTAGAAAAGGCGGCGGCGGAAGTTTTGGCGGCGGCGGAGCTTCGGGACACTGGTAAAACAATTTTTTTTAATTACAACTGTCATTTTCTTGCTTGACAAGGGAATCTTTTATAAAGTTAAACAGATCTTCAGTTCAAGGCTCGAAGATGACAAATTATTTTCCGTGCTCTCTTACAAGAGTGTTCATTTCGTTTGCCATGCTTTCCAACGAAACTTGCTTTTGGACAGCGCCAAGCTCATAGGCAACACGAGGCATTCCATAGACAACAGATGATTCTTCGTCCTGTCCCAAAGTCCAAGCACCCTGCTTTCTCATTTCCGCAAGCTGAGCAGCTCCATCGCGACCCATTCCAGTCATTATAACGCCCAACGCTCTGTTCTGGTAAATTTTCGCCACGGATTCAAAAAGCCAGTCTGCAGAAGGCCTGTGCCCATTGCGAAGATCTGCGCTAGAAAGCCGAATTACATTGCACAAAGTTGATTTTTCCACAACAATATGAAAGTTTCCAGGAGCAATATAAATCTGTCCAGGATGAATTTCATCTTTGTCTTCCGCCTCTTTTACTGAAAGCGGACAAATTTTATCCAAGCTTGCGGCGAATTCCTTTGTAAAACCTGCCGGCATGTGCTGAACAACAAGTATTGGCCGTGAAAACTTAGGATCAAGATGCGCAAAAACTTCTCTAAGAGCGTTAGGTCCGCCAGTAGAAATTCCTATGGCAACAACTTCAATTCTGCCGGGCTCTCTAAGCGGAACAATAACGTCCGGTTCCTTTCTTTTTGAAGTAAATAAAACTGGCGAAAAAGTTTCCTGCGATAGAGCCGCCGGAGCAATTTTATCTATGATGCCTTCTTTTTTTGCAGCGGCTTCTGCTTCACGGAGTTTTGCCTGCTTTACAAAAGTTTCTGTTAATGGAATATTTTTCCCGTTTTTGCGGGCATATCTTCCGCCGTAAGAAGCAATTTTTTCAATAATCGCGCTTGAAACTGAAGCGATATTGCTTGAAACAGAGCCGGAAGGTTTTGTAATAAAATCACTTGCACCAAGCTCAAGGCACTGCATTGTTACAGCCGCGCCTTTTGTTGCTATAGAAGAAAGAATTACAACAGGAATGTCCATGCCGCGTTTTTTGCGCTCTTCCAAAAACTGAACGCCTGTCATTTCAGGCATTTCTATATCAAGAAGAATCAAATCCGGCTTAAGAAACGGAATCTTCTGAAGCGCGAATTTTCCGTTCATTGCAGTTCCGCAGACTTTCATGCCTTCGGTTTCGTCTACAATTCTTGAAATAAGATTTCGCATCAACGCTGAATCATCGCAAACAAGTACTTCAATATTGTCCATCACAAAATCTCCGCAGGAAAAATGCGGGCTTATTTTTCATTCTTCTGATAAAGGCAAGCCCACGGTGTTTTTAAAAATTCAAATTTTGTGTCCATTCCAAAAAGGCTTTCAGAATGTCCAATAAAAAGATAAGAATGACGAGCCATTGACTTCCAAAAATTGTCGATTGTTATTTTCTGCGCCGCCTCATCAAAGTAAATAAGAACATTTCGGCAAAAAACAATGTCAAAATTTCTTGCGCCCATATCAAAGCGCAAATTGTGGTAGTCAAATCGGATTGTCTTCATAAGTTCTGGCTTAACCTGATAGCCGCCTTCAACTCTTGTAAAATATGAAGCAAGGTAGTTCTGCGGAATTCCTGAAATGCGTGAATCCGGGTAAAAACCTTTTTGCGCTGTCATAAGGGATTTAAGAGAAATATCAGAAGCAATAATTTCAAATGTATAAGGAGCCGGAAGCTTGTCCTTTAAAAGCATCGCCAAAGTGTAAGGTTCTTCGCCAGTTGAACAGCCCGCGCTCCAGATTCTGATTTTGAAATCCCCGACAGTTTGTTTTTTATCTTCAATAACATGAGGAATTACGTAATTTATAAGAGCATCAAAATGCGGCTGGTTCCTAAAAAATCTTGTAAGGTTAGTTGTAATGCTGTCAAGGAAAACTTTAAATTCCTCTTTATTGCCAGTTATCAAACGGTAATATTCCTGAGGATCTGTTAGATTTTTTTCACGCAGACGTTCCTTTAATCTGCTGTCAAGAATCGAACGGTTTGTCTCTGAAAAAGTTATTCCGCTTGCATCGTAAATGAGTTTTCTAAATTCATTGAATTGTATATCTGAAAGCAAATCTGCCATAAATCAAATTATATAATTTAATAAAATATTTGTAAACTGAATTACAGCAGCATAAACTTACAGCATATAAAAGCTGGCTAAAGAAATTTTTAAATCCAAACGAACTAAAAAAAATACCTTATTTCCACAAATTCGCAGGATTTATTGAGCGACCGTTTTTGTAAACAGTAAAATGCAAATGAGGACCTGTGCTCATTCCAGTGCTTCCGACCTTTCCTACTTTTGTATTTGTGTCAACGAATTGTCCTTTTCTTACAAGAATTTCGTTCATGTGTCCGTAAAGAGTTTTGTAGCCAGAATGATGCGAAACAATCACATATTTTCCATATACTGCATTATCTCCGCAAACAGAAACTACTCCAGGAAGAGCCGCATAAATAGGAGTTCCCTTCGCACAGGCCATGTCAATTCCGCCGTGAAACGTTCTCTTTGAACTATCAAAAGGACTTGTGCGCCAGCCGAACATAGAAGAATAATAAAAGCGTGTCTTAAGCGGCTTTGTGAACAAGTCCCCGTTGATTTCCTGCCGTGTAACCCAGTCAAGCTCTGCATAAGGAACAAAAAGCGATTTTCCAGCTGAAAGTTTTTCAGAAAGTCCAATGTTGTTTACTGAAGAACATTTTTGAGCGTCAACATTGTATTTTTTTGAAATCGACTCAACAGTTTCGCCATCTTCCCTTACTGTATAAAGAATTCCAGGCAGCGAAGGAATTTTTAAATACTGACCTATCTGAATCAAACGTGAAGCATGAATATTGTTTACGCTGATTATCGTGTCCTGAGTAACACCGAATTCATCCGCAATAAAGCCAATCATGTCGCCCTTTTTTACGCGGTATGAAATATATGAAAGCCCATTATCGTTATATTCAGGCTGAACAGGAATGTCTTCGCCGGAAAAAATTTCACTTGAAATATGAGATGAAGAATTTGAGTCAAATCCGCCTTGACCGCTTGAATTTTTAAAATGAACAACGCCAAATGTAATTCCCGTTACAAAAGCCGCAATTCCTGCAATAGAACAAGCGCAAGTCAATGTTAATTTTAAATATGATTTCATTTTTAGAGTTTTACTATAGCACATATCATCTGAAAACTCAATTTTATTTTTTTTCATAGCAGCCTCTAAATTTTTTTGTTCAAACCGATTAAATAAGTTTCAAAAGATTCTGTGCGGCAGGCTTCCGGCTTGAAACCTTTTGCCTGTGTAAAAATTTCGCGCATTTTCATAAGAAGTTTCTGCTGATCTCCGTTCTGAAAAATTTTCACACAGAAATTTCCGCCAGTCTTAAGCATTGCACCCGCATACCAAATTGCCATTTCAACAAGCGCCTTTGAGCGCAAAGTGTCTATAGTGCGGTTTCCAGTCGTCAAAGGAGCAGCATCGCAAACAACCAAGTCGTAAGGTCCCTGCGCTTTTATAAGATTCCGAATTTCCTCGCTAAGCAAATCGCCCTGAAAAAAAACAAGATTTTCAGCCTTGACATCTTTCGAAAGAGGATTCAAATCTACGGAAACAACTTTTCCAGACTGCTTTATATTTCTTAAAAGCCAGACCGTCCAGCTTCCCGGGGCTGCCCCCAAATCAAGAACAATGGAACTTTTTTTAAGCATTCCAAATTTTTCATCTATTTCCTGAAGCTTATAAACGCTTCTTGCAGGATAGCCTTCCTTGAAAGCTTTTTGAGACCAGTAATCGGGCTTTTTGTAAAGATTCTGTTTTGATGGCATACGTTGATTTTCGGAAAAAAAACAAGATTTATTAGCATTGTTGAAGAAATAACACATATAAAATTGCGACTATTTATTATAAAATTCTGTCTTTTTTATAAAAAATTTATACAAATTTCTTTAATTTTCATTGTAACTCTTTTTTTTTTCACTTAAACTTACTAAAAATCAAACACAATCAAGCAGGTCTATATGAATTACAAATTCGGAGATACACTTCCAAAATTAGTCAGAAAAAGCGCAATCCAGTGGCCTGAAATTTCAGCGCAGCTTTCAAGAACAAAGTCAGGCGAATACAAAGAAATAAATTACCACGATTTATTTGAAAATGCCATGGACTTTGCCGGCGCGCTTTTGGACATCGGTGTAAAACGAGGGGACAGAGTCGGACTCATCGCTGACAACCGCGAAGAATGGGAACAGGCAGACATCGGACTTCTTTCAATCGGAGCAATAGACACACCGCGCGGACTTGATGCAACAGAAACAGATCTTGCTTACATTCTTTCTTTTTCAGAAGTTGAAATCACAATTGTTGAAAACGAAACACAAGTAAAAAAACTTTTGAATATAAAAAAATCAATTCCAACACTCAAGACAATAATTTCCTTTGAAGAAGTTTCCGAGGACACAAAATCAGAGTGCGAAAAGAAAAACGTTGCTTGCCTTTGCTTCAGGGATTTGCAGAAATCAGGACATGAATGGCGCAAACAGCATCCAGACGCAGTTGAACAGGAGCTTGAAAAAGGAAAGCCAGACGATCTTGCAACAATAATTTTTACAAGCGGAACAACAGGAACTCCAAAAGGCGTAATGCTAAGCCACGGAAATATTCTATGCCAGCTTGACGAAGTTACAGAGAGAATATTTTTAAATCCTGGGGAGCGCGCATTGCTTGTTCTTCCCGTATGGCATGCTTTCCAAAGGGCCGTTGAATATGTAATTATCGCTCAAGGCGGAACTCTTTGCTACAGCAAGCCGATTGGAAGCGTTCTTCTTCAAGATTTGCAGAAACTGGATCCTTATCTTTTGCCGGCAGTTCCGCGTGTCTGGTCAGCAGTTTATGACGGAATCTGGCGCAAAATGAGAAAAACAGGCGGAATCGCATTTGCGCTCTTCAGATTTTTTGTTGCGGAAGCATTATTGTGGAGCAAAATTGACAGAAAGCTAAGAAGAAAAAACACCCGGTTCGGTCCAGATTATCTTGGCTTTTGGTGGCCAATTCTTGTATGGCCGTGGCTGCTTCTTTATCCGATAAAACTTCTTGGAAACCTGCTTGTCTTTAGAAAAATCAAAGCGATGGTCGGAAAAAATTTCCGCTCCGGAATTGCAGGCGGCGGAGCATTTCCTAAAAATGTTGACTCATTCTTCTGGGCAATCGGCGTAAACATTCAGGAAGGCTACGGACTTACAGAAACATCTCCTATTATAAGCGTCCGTCCGATTGCAGATCCTATTTTCGGAAACGTTGGAACTCCTTTGCGCGGAATGGAAGTAAGAGTTGTTGACGACGACGGAATTATCCTTGGCAGATGCAAAAAAGGAACTCTCCAGATAAAAGGCGCTTGTGTTATGCAAGGCTACTATAAACGCCCGGATTTAACAGATAAAGTTATGACCGTGGACGGCTGGTTTGACACTGGCGACATTGCAATTCTTTCCGTAAATAATGAGATTCAACTTAGAGGACGAAAAAAAGACACAATAGTTCTTCAAGGCGGAGAAAATATTGAGCCGCTTCCAATTGAAGCTAAAATAAATGAATCCAGATTTATTTCAACTTCTGTTGTATTCGGAACAAACGAAAAAGGAATCGACCAAAAATATCTTGTAGCGCTTATTTTGCCAGATCAAGATGCGATTGAAACTTATGCAGCAGAAAACGGAATCACTTTTGGCTCCTATGAAGAACTTGCAGAAACTGAAGCGATTCAAAAACTTCTTGAAGGCGAGGTATTTGAGTCAATCAGCGCAAAAAATGGATTCAAGTCTTTTGAACGCATAAACAAAATCGCAGTAATAACCAAGCCTTTTGAGGTTGGAGTAGAACTAAGCGCAAAGCAAGAAATGATGCGCTATAGGGTTGCAGATATTTACAAAGATAAACTTGCAAAACTTTACAAAGACTAAAGTTCCAAAATATAAGCTCCTGATTTTGAATCAATCGGGAGTTTTTTTTGCGGATTCAGCACTCTGATTTTTTGTCCGCTCAAAAACTGCTGTGAAGTCACAACAAGCAAAAGTCCTTTTTCTGAGCAAGCGTAATATCCGCTTCTTCCGCCTGGAAGTTTTATAAGTTCGCTTGTTATTCGCATTGAAATAAATTCTTGCCTTTCATCTGAAAAACAGTTGCATCCATTTATTTGTCCGTCTTTTGATTTTTGAAACGCAACAAAAGAAAGTACTGCCCTTTCCTTTGGAAGCTCGGATTTTTCAGAAAGCCTTTTTAGTTCAGCGGGGGCGTCATCTGTTTTAAAAGCATAGTTGCACCATTTGCCACCTTTTTTTCCATCCATGGGACACTGGCAAAAATGCGTGCAAGGAGAAACTGGAAAAAATCCGCGCCGCATAAAACTGTCACGCATTAAACTTACAAGCCGCGCTGAACGCGGATCGCCTGGCTCTACAATAATATACCGCGCATTTTCATTTTCAAATTTTAAATATGAAAGAATTTGTTCTGTATATTTTTTTGCAAGAAAATCCGGCGGATTCTTAAAATCATCACAAAGCTCATTGAAAAGATTTGCGCTTATAATAAAATCCGCTTTTTCCCTTACAGATGAACCAAGCTCGCCTTTCACACG
>NZ_DBKJ01000139.1:21834-46848 GCF_002297325.1 Treponema sp. UBA753
TCACACGGACAATTTTCCACGGCTCGCATTTTAAACGCGCGGCAACTGACAAAAAAATATTTTCACCAAAAGCCAAAGCCTGCTGTGAAATGTCAAGGCAATAAAAAGTAATATGTTTTTTTCTAAGCTCAGGACGAGACAAAAAAAGCGCAAGAGGAACAGTAAGAGGTCCAGAACCAAGATCAAGAAAAACAGAAGAATCTTTTACATCAAAAAACTTTTTATCAATATTTGAAAAAAGCCGAACAAGCCGCACAAGATTCCACCAAGTATAATAATGAACATACGCGCTCAAAAGAACAGTCTGATTCATATAGCCAAGCCGACGCTCTCCACGTTCATCCGTAAGAAAATGGCTAAGGCTACGAATTTGCTTTGGTAGCAAAAGTTTCTGCTTGGAATTAAGCGGATGCGTTGACTCAACAACTTTGTCAAATTCTTCAATTATTTTTTTTGCATCTTCTGGAATTTTTTCAGCAGAAAATAAATCTTCCAGCGGCTTTATAAATTTGGATTTTTGAAGAGAATGAATTCTTTTTGAACTTAGCTGTTTTTTTTCAGAAGCATTGTTTTTCTTTGAATTCTGCTTTTCAAGAAATTCTTTTTTTCTCTGTTCAGATTTTATTTTATCCTTAAGCTTTATTCCCTGCCGTTTTTCGTACCACTTAAGTTGAATTTTATCTTCCATTAATTTTCCTCTTGCTTCTTGGCTTTTTGAATTTCAAAAAAAAGCTCGCTCAAATCCGCCCGAATTTTTCTAATTTCCATTACAGCATCTGGATTGTTCTGAACATTTTCCGCATCTTCTATAATCTGATTTTTTGCGCCTTCTATCGTAAACTTTTTTACATAAATTAGATATTTCAGCCTTAAAACAATTTCCACATCACGCTGCGAATAAATTCTTCGGCCGGAATAATCTTTCCGCGGAGCAAAGCCTGGAACAGTTTCTTCCCAATAACGCAAAACGTGCGACTTAACCCCGGTAATTTTTTCAACTTGCCCGATGCTGTATTGCGCCATCAGCGTTCCTTTTCATTTTGTTCAGTTCTGTTCTGCCACTTTTGACGGCTGGCTTTCATTTCAATTTGAACCGGAATGTAATCAAAGCCCAAGTCTTCGCGGATTCTATTTTTCAAGTAAGTAACATAAGTCAAAGGAACATTGTCTGGCCGGGTTGCAAAAATCAAGAAATTTACAGGATTAATGCTAGTCTGAGTCATGTAGCGGATTTTAAAATGAATTGATTTTGTTGCTGGCGGCGGATATTTAAACAGCCAGTCTTTTAACGCTGCATTCAAAGATGCAGTGTCAACTTTGCGTGTAAGCTGGCTATAAATTTCCAACGCAGTGTCCATAAGATTTTTTATACCGTCATGGTTTTTCGCGCTCAACGGAATAATCGGAGCCCAGTTCATCTGACCAAACATTGCCTGAATCCATTCTTTTGTTTTCTTTACAGTTTTATTTCCCTGGTCTTCAAGCAAATCCCATTTATTCAAAATAAAAATAACACCGCGACCTCTTTCAAAAGCAAGCCCTGTAATTTTTTTATCTTGTTCCGCCAACCCCTCAACCGCATCAACCATAATAAAAGCAATGTCGCATTCATCCAATGTTTTTATGGCGCGGTTCACGGAATAATATTCAACATTTTCTTTGACTTTGGATTTTCGCCTTATTCCGGCGGTATCCAAAATCTGAATATCACGTCCATTATAACGGAAACTTCCTTCAACAACATCACGAGTTGTTCCTGCGTAGTCACTCACAATAGAAGATTCCGTATGGGTAAGAGCATTGCTCAAAGTTGATTTTCCAACGTTAGGTTTTCCAAGAATAGCAATGCGTATCGGTTTCTCTTCTTCAGAGCCTTCAGTTACTTTTGAAAAATCAAGTCCTTCAATCATTTTTTCCTGAAGAACATTCAGACCATCGCCATGAAATGCAGAAATAAGCGAAATGTCTTTAAATCCATACTTCATGTAGTTGTAGGCAAGATGCTCATTTTTTCCGCCTTCGGTTTTATTGACGGCAACAATCAATTTGTCGGAATAACTTCTAAGCAAATGAATAAGCTCTTCGTCTTCGGAATTAATTTCAGTCGCATCAAGAAGCAAAAGAATTCTATCTGCTTTCTGAAACATGCTGACAGTTTTTTCCACAACAAGATCATCCATTTCACTTTCACGAGATTTAAAATTCCGAGTAAGTTTGTATCCGCCCGTATCCATAAGATGAACTGGAAGCCCTGACAAAAAGCAAGTTCCTTCAACAGGATCACGCGTAACTCCGGGAGTTGGATCTGTGATGGCGCGCTTTGTATGCGTAAGAGCATTGAACAAGGTTGATTTTCCAACATTAGGACGACCGGCAATTACAATCAATGGAAGATTGTTATATATTCTGTCTGGGAAAAATTTCTGGCTGCGTTCTTTTCTGCGGCTTTCAATTTCTTTTTTTACAGAAGAATTTTCTTCATCTTTTTTTTCTTCTGCCTGCTGAAGTTCAAGCACATCTTTTTTTTCTGGCTTTGGTTTTGAAAAATCCGGCTTTTTCTTTTTATTTTTTTTCATCTGATTTCCTGAATTTTAAAATACTGAACGGTTCGAAAGATTCTCAAGTTCCTTTATTGAAAAATGAGAAAGCATTTCCTTGATAACTGGAATTTGCTTTGGAATCATGCTTAAATTTCTAACGCCCATTCCGGCAAGAATAACAGCGCTTTCTTTGTTGCCTGCCATTTCTCCGCAGACAGAAAGAGGAATGTTGAATTTTTCAGCATTTAAAATTGTATTTTTTATCATGCGCAAAACGGCAAGGCTAAATTCATTGTACAGCGGATTCACAGCTTGATTTTCACGGTCAACGCCAAGAACATACTGGGTCAAGTCATTTGTTCCAAGCGAAAAAAACTTCGAGTAAGGAGCAAGGCAGTCCGCGCAAATTGCAGCTGCGGCAGTTTCGACCATTATTCCAATCGGAACATCTGGATTAAAAGGAATGTTGTCTTCTTTTAGAGAAATGCGAATTCCTTTTGCAATTCCAAGCGCAGTTTCAACTTGAGAAACATCAGTAATCAGCGGAAGCATAATTCTCAAATTTCCGTAGACGCTCGCACGATACAAAGCCCGCAGCTGAGTTCTAAAAACAGAAGGACAGTAAAGAGACATTCTTATTGCGCGTAATCCCATCAGCGGATTTTTTTCAGAAAAGGCAGGAATATCAGAGCCTTCAACAATCTTGTCTCCGCCCGCATCAAGAGTTCTTATAGTAACAGGTTTGTCACCCATTATTTGCAGGACACGCTTGTAGGCTTCAAACTGCGCATCCTCGCTCATGGAATTTGTGTAAGAAGACGAAGACTGCTTGCTGAATTTTTGCGCGGAATTCATAAAAAGAAATTCTGTTCTAAAAAGTCCAATTCCGTCTGCGCCATTATCCAACGCAAGCTGAGCTTCTTCCGGAGTTCCAATATTCGCATAAAGTTTAAAAATAGTTCCGTCTTCAGTTGCCGCAGGAACATCCTTGAATTTCTGAAGGTTGACTCTATATTTTTGCTCGGAAACAATTTTTGCATTTGCGCTTGTCAAAGTCGCCGCGTCAGGCTGAATTATAAGTTCACCGATGTTTCCATCAACAACAATTGTTTCTCCATTTTGGGCAAGATTCGCCGCATCTTCAATTCCAACAACAACAGGAATTCCGTAGCTTTTTGCAAGAATGGCTACGTGGCACGCGCTGCTTCCTTCTGTAAGAGCAAGCCCGGCAATTTTCCGTTTTCCAAGAATTACTGTGTCGCTGGTTTTCATAGAGCGGCCGATAATAACTGCACCGTCAGGAACAAGCCAAATGTCAAACGGATGATAGTCAAGCAAAATATCAAGGACACGGTTAAAAACATCTTCAATGTCCTGTGCGCGCTCCGCCAAATATCCGTTGTGGCTGTTACGAAGCATATCCGCATATTCCCTGACTTTAAAATCCAAAGAATATTCTATATTAAGCAGCTTTTTCGAAAAGAAATCCTGAAGCTCTTTCATAAAAACAGGATCTGAAAGCATAAGCTGGTAAGTTTCAAGAACTTCACGCTGATCCTTTGTAATATCCTCGCTCGAAAGAAAATCAGAAAATTCTTTTTGAACTTGAGAGCAAGCGTCAGTCAACCTTTGCCATTCAATGTCAACTTCCTGAGCTGAAATTTTTCTTTTGGGGATTTTTCGTTCCTGCTCATCTGGAAGAACAAACGCTTTTCCAATTCCGATTCCTTCGGCAGCAGAAATACCAAGGATTACATTCATTCTGATATAATAACGTCAAACAAAATGATAGTCAACTTTTAAGGAAATTTCAAAGTTGACCAAACAAAAATTCGCAGAAAAAAAATCTTTATTGCCTACAGAAATATTATCTGCTATAATTATAATGTTATGCGTCTAAGGAAGAGAATTGCAATCATAGTTGACTATCTTGAAACAGAATACACAAACCGCGCAGTTGAAGGAGCGCAAAATTTCCTGAAAAAACATAATGCGGAGCTTGTTGTCTTTCCAATCGGAACAATGAACGCCGTAAATTTCAACTATGAATATCAGAATCTTGCTATCGCTTCCCACATAAATTCCAACAATGTTGACGGAATGATTTTTTTAACCTGCACACAGCTCAACAATGTTTCAACTGAATATTTGCGGATGTACTTAAAGTCATTTTCTCCGCTGCCGGTTGTTTCTGTAGGCTGCGAATTTGAAGATATTCCAAGTATAACAATTTCCTGCAAACGAAGCATGTGCCAGCTTGTAGAGCATTTAATTTTAACGCACAAAAAAAAGAATTTTGCGCTAATGACTTTGGAAGGCGAATCGCAGGAAGCACGTGAACGTGAAAACGCTTTTAGGCAGACTTTAAAAAAATACAAAATTGAATTCGATGAATTTAAAAAAATTTACGGCGGATTCACTTATGACACAGCGATTTCCGCTTTAAGAGAATACAGAGAAAGAAATGGCAAATTTGACTTTGAAGCAATTGTCGCGCTAAATGACGAAATGGCTTTTGCTTGCCTCGATGTCCTGAAAATGTACGATGTGAAAATTCCACAGGAAGTAACAGTTACAGGATTCGACGATGAAATCAGAGCAGCTTGTGTAACTCCGTCTCTTACATCTATAAACCAAAATGTAGAAAAGCAAACTGAAGCCGCAGCAAAGCTTTTGTACAAAATAATAAACGGCGAAAACACTTCAATAAAAAAGGCCATAAGTTCCTATCCAGTTTTCAGGCAGACTTGCGGATGCGTTTCACCAAAAGATACAACTGGCGTTGGAATTGGAATCAAGGGAAACAAAATTGAAGCTTCCGTAAAAAACATAATGGATTTTGGGCTGAACAAATGGTATGCGAACAGAAATAATTTTATTCAGATTATTCAGCACTACTCAACTTTGCAAGCCGAAATCACATTAGACAGTCTAAGGCAAAGAATAAACAGCGACTTGATTTCTTACGGAATAACTGCGGCGGCAATATGCCTTTTTGAATCTCCAGTTTCAACCGAGCGTTTTGACTTCTTCAAGTTTCCAGATAAGACTTATATTTTTTCAGCATTTGACAAGCAAAACAATTTTATTCTCAGCCACAATTCGGAAAAAATTTATTTTGATCCAAAATCAAAAATGCTCCCTGATGAAATTTTTTCTTCAATGGACGGAATGTATGTTTGCACTTTGTTCAACAATTCGCTGATTTACGGATACATAGTTTACAGACCGGGCGACTACGATTCTTCCGTTTACTCAATGGTTTGCAAAATGATTTCATCCAGCATTGCAAACGCAGTTACTTTCAGCCAGGCAAAAAACAAGCTTAAAAAACTTGAAAAAGACTACAACAAAATCTGTGCAGTTTCTGTTACGGACGAACTTACAGGACTTTTAAACAGGCGCGGATTTATTTCCATAAGCTCAAGGATTCTTGAAACAGCCATGAACAGCGGACAAAGCGGGCTGGTTCTTTTTGGCGACATTGACGGGCTGAAAAAAATAAACGACACGCATGGGCACGCCGCAGGAGACAGAGCCATAAAAAATGAAGCCGCGCTTTTAAAGAAAACGTTCCGCTCCTCAGATGCAATAGCGCGTCTTGGCGGAGATGAATTTGCAATACTCGCAGCAGGACTCAACCAGGAAAATTTTTCAAAGCTAAAAGACAGGCTTCAAGTTTATTGCGATGAATACAACAAAAATTCAGGAGAACCGTTTACACTTTCAATAAGCATAGGCTCAGCTCCATTCGGCGGAAAAAGCGGATACGACATAAATTCCCTGCTTGAATATGCCGACTCAGTTTTGTACAAAGAAAAGCAAAAAAAATACGGATTCAAATTTAAAGGTAGAAAATGAAAATCGAAGCGAAATTTTATTCAGAAAAAAACAAAATTTATTTTTTAAACGGAACTGAGCTTGACACAAAAAATGCAAAGTATATAGAAGGAAAATCCTGCAAAAATGATTCCGAGCCAGACAAAAACGCGCTTTACTCTATAAATGTTACGCAAGAACTCACAGGCTCAGAAGAAAATGCAAATGAAGAATTTCTTGCAGAATTCAGAGAGTGGCTAAAAAAACTTGAAGAAAAAAAATCATTCGCAATAATAATTCCTTCCGCAGAAAAAACTCCAGAAACTCAAGAAGAAAAAGAAATCTTCACGGCAAGTTTCAAGCATTGCGCAAGGCGAATAAAAGACTGCGAAAACGTAATAGGCTTTTCAGTTCCAGAAAATGTTGACCCAGAATTTTTTATATCAGAATTAAAGGCAAAGCACGGGCATTACATTTTTTTTAGCTCGGATGAAAAGCTTATTGCTTCTGATGAAAAAATTGCAAAGTTTTAAGACCGCAGTCTCTAGCTTCAACAAAACATCACTATCTGCAAAATAGCGCAACAGTTTCAAAAGTTTTTCAGTAAATTCTCTTGAACATTTTTTTATTTTTTGTCAAAATAAAGAAAAAGTTGAACATATCCTTTGCATTTATTAAATTTTACAGAAAGGAAAACAACTTTTATGGAGAATATACCATGGATTATGAGCACAACTACTTTATCAAACTTGTTTCAGGAACTGTAGCATTCAGCCTGTTTTTTGTAGCTCTTTGCGTATTCACTCTTATTTTTATTCCTGCGGAAAAGTCCGCTGAAAATATTGTGGCTTCAGAAAATGCGCAATCTGAACCATTGCAGGAACAAAGCGTAAATTACGAATCAATTTTTGACAAAGAATATCCTGAACTTGTAATTGAAACTAAAAACAAAGACGATGCCGGACTTATTCTTTACAAGCAGCCGCAAAGCAGAGCCGCAGTTGAATGGTACTACTCAAGAGTTGTAAACAGCCGCGAAGTTGCGCAGGCAGTGCTTCAGTCAGCAGAAGAATTCAATATTCCGCTTTCACTTGCATTTGCTCTTGCCCATACAGAAAGCAATTTCAAAGTAACGGCAATGCACAAAAATACAAACGGAAGCATTGACCGCGGACTTTTTCAATTGAACAACACAAGTTTCCCAAAGCTAGAAGAATCTGATTTTTATGATCCGAAAACTTCTGCGCATTACGGACTTTCGCATTTAAGATTCTGCCTGAACACAGCAGGAAACGAAATCGCAGCTCTTGCAATGTACAATGCCGGAGCAAACAAAGTAAGAAAAAACAGCACACCTCAGATTACGCTTGATTACATTTCTAAAATTCAGAATTACAAGCGCGACCTTGAAGATAATTTTGCAGTTGAAGTTTTGGCTTTGTACAATACAGAAACACAGAAAAATTTGCTTGCAAAAAAATTCTAGCCTAAAAATGAATGAAGTGTAACTTCGCCGGAATGAAGAATTTTTTTTGTTCCGTCGGCAAGTTCAACTAAAAGCCCTGCGTCATCAGTAATGTCCAGGGCTTTTGCTTTAAATGATTTTTCCTGACCAATCACAGGCGAAACATCCAGTTCCTTGCCAAGCAAACAAGAAAGTTTTTTATATTCAGGAATGATATTTTCACCAGAAGCTAAGATTGCGGTTATTTCATCCATGCAGCAAAATATCAGTTTTTGACTGTTTATTTTTTTTTCAGACAAAAATTCTTCTGAGGAAATTCCGCCTGCTTTTTTTCGAAGTTCTTTTGGAAAATCATTTTGAGTAGCGAGATTTATGCCGATTCCAACAACAGCGGCTTCGACAATTCCTTTTGAGGAGTTTACAATTCCTTCAGTTAAAATTCCACAGACTTTTTTTCCGCCGCAAAAAACATCGTTCACCCATTTTATTGAACAGGTTGTCCCAAACAATTTTTTTATGGCACGGCAAACTCCAACAGCGGAACTTACCGTAAACAGCGCAGGATTTTTTATGCCGCCTTCTTTTACAACTGAAAAACTGAAATACGCTCCAGTCAAAGACGGAGAATAAAAAAAACGTCCCAAGCGTCCATGTCCAGAAGTTTGGGATTCGGCTGCAACAAGAGTGTTATTAAAGATTCCGCCATTTACAGTCAAAGAGCCGTCTTCATTTAAAAGAGGCAGAAGTGAATTTCCACGGCGGACAAGTTCAGAATTTGTGCTGTCAATTTCCTTAAAAAGCTGAATTTTAAAATATTTTTTCCAGCCGTCTAAAGAAACATTTTCAACTTCAAATTCATTTGCCATTATTTTTTCCCAAGAGTTGAAAAAGAATTGACAGTTGAACAGAAAACAATTCCGCTTCCCGGTTCCTGCAAGCAAGCAAGATTTTTTACCGCATCAAGAACTGAATCTTTTTTTTCGGAATCAACAATAATCATAAGCATTTCTTTTTCTGGAACAATGTGCATTCCAAAAAATTTTGCATCGTCCTCACGCGCAGTTCCTCTTGCATTTATAACAGTGCCACCGCCAGCCCCAGCTTTTCTTGCCGCAGCCATCGCATCATCTGCATAACCTTTATTCAAAATCACCGAAATTAAAGTCTGTTTTCCTTCTGACATAGCATCGCCTTCCTTTCCTTTTATAATTCCTGCTTTTACCATTGTGTCCGACTCCAAAGCGCAAAGGTAACCAAAATCTTTTTTTTCATTTTCGCAGGCTTCTTGTATTGCTGAAAAAATTTTCTCTTTGTTTTCCTGTTCAACAAGAATAAGAACAATGTCCTTTGTTTTTGCACCAAGCCCAAGAGCATCTGCAATTCCGCTTGAAGAAATTCCTTTTCCTCGTAAAACAGTTCCGCCAAAACTTCCAGCCTTTACAGCAGAATCAGAAACAAGCTCAGCTTTATTTTGTGGAACTTCAGCTAATAAAAGATAAAATGCGCTCATTGCTTAACCTCCTTTTTTCTTGTCTTCAGTTTGAAAATTATTCCAAGAATCTGAATTGCAATCAGCGGAGTCATGGCAACAAGGGCAATAACTCCGAACGCTCCGGCGGCAGAATCAGTTCCGTTTGCAGAAGCCGCGCCAATTGTAAACGAAAGAATAAATGTGCTAGTCATAGGTCCAGAGGCAACTCCACCGGAATCAAAAGCAATTCCCATAAAAAGCGGAGGGCTGAAAAAAGTCAAAAGAAGCGCAACGGCATAGCCTGGAATCAAAATGTACCACAAGCTGAATCCATACAAAATGCGGATCATGCACAATGCGATTGAAGCCGCAACTCCAAGCGAAAGAGTCGCAAGGATAATTTTTCTTCTGATGTTTCCGCCAGTTGCTGTTTCAACCTGCTCGGTAAGAACCCAAACCGCCGGTTCTGCGCAAACTGTAATCGCCCCAAACAAAAGTGAAACAATAATTATAAGTGCAACCCAAATTCCGCCGTTGGAAAAGGCCGCCTGTCCAAGAACACTGCCAAGCATTTTTCCTGCGCTCATAAATCCGCCGTCCGCTCCAACCAAGAACAAAATAAGTCCAAAAAAACAATACAAAATTCCTTGGGCAACTTTTCTAATTTGAACTGGAGGAAGCCTTAAAAGCAAAATCTGGAAAACCGCAAACATTATTATAAGCGGAAGCATCGACATAAAAACTTCACGCACAACTTCCGGCAGATATTCAATAAAAACTGAAAGCCCTTCCTGAAGATTGTCAGCAGAAGATTCCGCCGACCCAGAAGCTGGAGAAGATGCGCCTGCGCCAGAAAAATTCAAAACCATTCCGTAAACACAAACTGCGGCGACAGGTCCAACACTTGCAATTCCTGTAAGACCAAATGAACTGTCGCTTGTTCCGCCTTCCTTTGAAGAGCCTGCATGACGCACAGAAGCAACACCCATTCCAAGAGCCATGATAAACGGAACTGTCATAGGTCCTGTTGTCGCTCCTCCTGCATCAAACGCCGCACCCTGAAGTTCTTTCGGGCACATGAATGCAAGAGCAAACAACGCAATGTATGAAATAATCAAGACCGTTCTAAGCTTAAGGGAAAAAACTGTTCTGCAAAGTCCGATTGTTATAAAGAAACCTACGCCAACCGCAATGCCCAGAACAAGACCCCATTTATTTACATTTGAAGAAAGGCTTTTTATCTGGTCCGCAAGAACTTGAACATCAGGCTCGGCAATTGTAACCATAACGCCAATCAAGAATGAAGCAGAAAGAAGCAAGACAAGATTTTTTTTACTTGTAAGAGCTGCACCGCTTCGCTCACCTATAGGAAGAATTCCAATGTCAACGCCAAGCAGAAAAAATGTAAGCCCGACAACAACAAGAATTCCTCCTACAATGAACCTTACAATTATGTTAAGACTTAAAGGAGCAACGGTGACCGAAAGCAAAAGAACAATCACCATAATAGGGAAGACAGAAAAGAACGTCTCCTTGAATTTTTGAAACAGGTTCATCAATTCTCCCATAAAAAGCCAATGAGAAAGTTTTAACTTTCGATTTGACTTTTTAAGCATATTCGCAATGAAATGAGAATATGCACTTGATAAAGGAAGTTTGCAACGCAAACTTGTGAACAAAACTTTGACGCTATTTTAGACAAAGTTTTTGTTGCACACTCCTAAAGTATGAACGAATTAGAAAAATACTTTTATAAAAAAGACCACGGAAAACTATAATTTCCAAGACGCATTCTAACACTATTTTTTTATCTGAACTACGATAAATTTTTGTAGCAATTCCAGCCTTTTTCTCTGATTTCCTTAACCCAGCGGGCAGCAAGTTTTTTTGCGCCTTCCAAGTCATGGTCCTTAAAGTTTCCGCACTCAATTTCTGTGCTTCCAGGAATTTCTTTATTCCAAGCAGCAACTTTTTCAAGAACATTGCAAAGATGCTCGGCAATATAAGATTCCTCGTGGTCGCCCCAGACTGTAAGATAAAATCCGGTTCTGCATCCCATAGGACTAAAGTCAATTACAATTCGAGGAAGCTCATCTCTTATATATTCAGCAACAAGATGCTCCAAAGTGTGAATCGCTCCAGTCGGCATGAATTCCTTGTTCGGCTGGCAAAAACGAACATCATACTTGCTTACAATGTCGCCCTTTCTGCCAGTTTTTTCAGAAGCCAAACGCACAAAAGGAGCTGTAACCTTTGTGTGATCCAAATTAAAACTGTCCACGTTGTATTTTTTTTCAGACATAAATTGCCTCCATTTTTAATTTACTATTTTTGAATAAGAAAAGCTTCAACATTTTTTGTAGATTCAAAAATAAAATCCGCGCCGCACTCTTCAAATTCTTTTCTTGTTCCAAAGCCCCAAAGAATTCCCGCGCACTTTATTCCGGCAGAATGCGCGCCGTCCACATCATAATGACGGTCGCCAATTAAAATGCATTTTTCTTTTTCGCCTGAAATTCCGTTTGATTCCAAAACATATTTTACAACATCGCATTTTTCAACACGGGATTTTTCTTCCAAGTCGCTTCCGCCCACAAAATCAAAAAGTTCTAGGATTCCCTTGCGCTCAAGAATTTGACTTGCATAAACTTCTGGCTTGCTCGTTGCAACAAATACTTTTTTTCCGGCAGTGCGCAGATTTTTTATAAGCTCAACAACACCGCTGTAAAGTTCCGCTTCGAACATTCCTTTTTCAGAATAATAACTTCTGTAAACTTGCATTGCGTTTTGAATTTCATTTTCTGGAAGCCTGAGAATCTTGGAAAAACTTTCTTTTAAAGGCGGACCTATCATCGTGCTGTAGACCGCGCGGTCAACTTTTAAATCGTAATGGACAACAACTTTGTCAAACGAATTGAAAACGCCTTTTGAAGTATCCATTAAAGTTCCGTCAAAATCAAAAAGAATATAGTCAAACATTATTTCATTCCCAAGAAAAGCTTGTAGCCGTTGTACGCCTGCTGAATATCTTCTTTTGAAGTGATTTCCCACGGAGCGTGCATGCTCAAAACCGCAACGCCAGCATCAAGAACATACATTCCATATTTCGCGGCAAGATGCGCAATTGTTCCGCCGCCGCCCTGGTCAACTTTGCCAAGTTCTGCAAGCTGATATTTTACATTTCCAGCATCAAGAACATTTCTAAGCTTTGCAATAAATTCAGGATCAGCATCGCTTGCCCCGGACTTTCCGCGTGAACCCGTATACTTTTGGAAAACAATTCCGCCTCCGAGGAACGAAGAATTTTCCTTGTCGAACAAACTCGCATTCATTGGATCATAAGCTGAATTCACATCGCTAGAAAGCATCCAGCTGTTGTTCAGACAACGGCGCACAGAAAGCTCTGAATATTCACCAAGCCGGGCAACAACTTCCGCAACTGCGTTCTCCATAAAATGGCTTCCCATTCCAGTTGCGCCATAGCTTCCGATTTCTTCCTTGTCAACGCAAATGCAGCAGTTTGTTCTGGAAGAAGCCTTGCTGTCCACCATCGCCTGTGCAGAAGTGTAAGCGCAAGAGCGGTCGTCTTGTCCGTAAGCCAAAATTAAACTGCGGTCAAACCCCAAGTCTCTTGGAGCTCCAGCCGGAACAACTTCAAGTTCAGCAGAATTAAAATCTTTTTCTTCAATTCCGTACTTTTCCTTTAAAATATTCAGAACAAGTTTTTTTGCCTTGTCTTTTTCCTTTGACTCTGAATCTTCATTTTGTGCTGAAAGAATTTCACTTCCGCAGATTAAGTCCAAACTTTCTCCGTCTATAAAATCAGCGGCTGTTTCTTTCATTTGCTTTTGCGCAAGGTGCGGAAGAATATCTGAAATGCAAAAAACAGGCTCATCGGATTTTTCGCCAATTGAAATTTTTACAGTAGAACCGTCCTTTAAACAGACAACTCCGTGCAAGGCAAGCGGCAAAGTAACCCACTGATATTTTTTTATTCCGCCATAATAATGCGTGTTCAAATAAACAAGAAAATCTTTTTCATAAAGCGGATTCTGCTTTACGTCCAAGCGAGGAGAATCAATGTGCGCTCCAAGAATATTCATTCCGTTTTCAATGGAGCCTGTGCCAATTTCAAAAAGCGCGATGCTTTTATTGCGTTTGCACACATAGACTTTTTCGCCCGGCTTTAAGGAGTCAGTTTTCTGAATATCTTTGTATCCATTTTTTTCCGCAAGCTGAATTATAAGCGAGACACATTCGCGTTCAGTTTTTCCGTCTTCAAGAAATTTCTTATATTCTTCTATTAAATTCATTTTGTTCTCCATTAAGCAATGCCGTCAATTTAAAGCCGTATCATCTTCGGGCTTGGCCCGGAAATCTGTCAACACAAAGTTTATTAGATTGCCAGATCAAGTCCGGCAATGACAACTTATAAAATTACAGACATTGTTTCCAAGAATTTTTCGAAAAGTATAGCATAATAGAAGCAAAAAGTCAGTCGGAAAAAAAAACAAGTTTCAAGGAAAAACTCGGCATCTTTTTTTTAAACTCGAGGAATCTTTTCAAGACTATTATAATTTCATTTTCATTCGATTCACTCATTTTTTTTCAGCGTTGAATTTTTAAAGAAACTGTGTTATAATAATTTCATTATGGCAAAACCAAAGACAGAATTTTCTGTAAACCAAAAAGTTGTTTACCCAAGCCAGGGCGTTGGAAAAATCACAGAGATTTTCAAAAAAGACTTCAACAACGAGCCGACATATTACTACAAAATTTATCTTGAAGTTTCCGACATGAATGTAATGGTTCCTGTATCAAAATCAAAGGACTTAGGAATCCGCGCAATCGTTTCAAAAGATGAAGCGCAGGCTGCACTGAATTCAATCAGCGACGACTTTGAGCCTCCTACTTCCGACTGGAAACTCCGCTACCAAATGAACCTTGACCTGCTCAAAAAAGGCACAATCGGCGACATTGCGGCAATCGTTCGCTGTCTTTACCACCGCTCAAAAGTAAAGGAACTTCCGATTCTTGAGCGCAAACTTTACGACAATGCAAAAAAACTTCTTGAGGACGAAATTGCAGAAGCCTTTGGAATTTCCGACAAGGAAGTTGAAGCCATGCTGCACGAAAAACTTGAGCCGCTCGGTTTAAAGATTGAAAAGAAACAAGCCTTTGCTGACGAAGATGAAGACGATGATGAGTTTGAAGAAGAAACTTCATCTAACGAAAAAGATTCCGAAGACTTTGACAGCGAGGATGATGATTAATAAAGTTCTTGTCATAGCCGCCGCAGGCTCTTCCAGCCGAATGGGGCTTGGCAAAAAAAAAGAATACCTTCCATTAAAAAAAGGAACTGTGCTTTCTGAATCAGTCCGTGCCTTTGTTGAAGCCGCGGATTTTTCAAAAATCATAGTTTCCATTCCAAAAGATGGCGAGCAGGAAGCAAAAACCGCATTGCTTGCCGACACAGAATTAGAAAGCCTTTTAAAGAACACAACGCTGACTTTTGCAGAAGGCGGAGCTACAAGGCAAGAATCAGTTTTCAAGGCACTTTGTAAAATCAAAAATAAAAATTCAATTGTCCTAATCCATGACGGCGCGCGTCCGTTCGTTTCAAAAAAAATAATTCAGGATGTGATTTCTAAAACGCAAGAGTTTGGAGCGGCAGTTCCGGCAGTTCAGCCTGTTGACACGCAAAAAGAAATTGCGCCGGATGGAACAATCAGCCGTCATCTTGTAAGAAAAAATTTGGGAGCCGTGCAAACTCCGCAGGGATTTTTGCTTGAACCGCTGATTGAATGCCACAAAGCGGCTTTTCAAAAAAAACTTGAGTTCACGGACGACACAGAAGTTTGGGACGCTTTTCCAAATTTTACAGGCGGAAAAAAAGTTCACGTTGTTGAAGGCAGCGAAAAAAACAAGAAGATAACTTTTATTCAGGATATTTCCAAGGAAACAAAAATGATCCGCATAGGAATTGGAACAGACTTGCACAAGCTTGTTGAAGGCAGAAAATTTATTTTGGGCGGAGTCGAAATCCCGGCGGAAAAAGGAGAACTTGGGCATTCAGACGGAGATGTTCTGCTTCATGCAATCAGCGACTCTCTTTTGGGAGCTTCCGGCATGGGAGATATAGGCTCATACTTTCCAAGCGAAAATCCAAAATGGAAAAACGCTGATTCCGCTGAACTTCTAAAAAAAATCTGGGCAGACGTAAAATCAGCAGGCTGGACTTTAGAAAATCTTGACTGCGTGGTAGAAACAGAAAAACCCAAATTGCTTCCTTGGCGAGAAAAAATAATCAGTTCAATTGCAAACATCCTTGAAACTGCATCAGAAAGAGTTTTTGTAAAAGCAAAGACAAACGAAAAGCAAGACGCAGTGGGAGAAGGCAACGCAATAAAAGCATATTGTGTATGTCTATTAGAAAAAACTGAATAACCATAAATGCAATCATTTTTCTTTACAAATGCAACTTTTTAACATATATTGTAAATATGAACACAGTAGCAATGAATGTTAGAGTTGACAAAGAGCTAAAGGAACAGGCGACGGAGCTTTACAACGATTTGGGGCTTTCGCTTTCGAGCGCAATCAATATGTTTTTGAGGCAGTCGGTGAGGGAAAACGGGCTGCCGTTCAAGCCGCAGCGGACGAGACGCAAGAGCGAAATTGAACTTGCCAGCGAGGAAGCCGACCAGATTATGAACGACCCGGACGCGAAGACGTACGACAATTTTCAGGAAATTCTTGACGAGCTAGGAATCGATGCATGAGCGAAACAGAAAACAAATACAGTCTCCGGCAGACTAACCGCTTCAAGAAGCACCTTAAACTAATGGCAAAACGCAATAAATCTTCAATCAGAAAGATTGCAGAAACAGTCGATTTGCTTCAAAGAGGCGAAAAACTGCCAGAACGGTTCCGCGACCACGAGCTTGCAGGAAATCTTAAAGGCAACCGAGAGTGCCATATTCTGCCAGATTTGCTTTTAATTTACAGAATCTTCAACGACATTCTGATTCTTGAGCTTGTTGACACAGGAAGCCATGCGGATCTGTTCGGAATGTAAAAACGACCACTAATTTGATTTTCTTCTATATAGTACCAAATCCATTACAAAAAAAATCAAGCATTCTTTATCTTTGAAAAGGCCTTCTGAATGCTTTCAAGGACTTCGATTTTGAGGGTTTCTTCTATATTAAGAACAGTTTCGGTGATTTTTTCTTTTTCTGATTCTTCACAATTTCCAAAAAGGCGGACTGGCTCAATTCCAAGTGAAAGCGCAATGTTTTCGATTGTTTCCGGGGAAGGAAAATACTTGCCGTTTTCAATGCTGTTTATGTAGTTTGAGCTTTTTCCGATTTCAAGCGCAAGGTCAAGCTGGCGCATTCCCTTTTGTTTCCTAAAAAATTTGAGATTCTGAATGAACTGTTGCCGCAAAGTCTGCATACACATACTATGGCAATGTTTTTAAAACTATGTACATCTAAATAAAATGTATATTTCTGTATATTTTGTTGACGATAACTGTATTTAGATGTATTATTACATTTATATTAAATGTATCGTGGAAAATTATCACGATAAAAGGAGTTTTTTATGAAAGGTTTTAAAAGTATTTCAATGTTTGCTGTAGTACTTTTATGCGCGGTGTCTTTATTTGCAAAGTCGGAAGGCGTGGCCATTGAGCCAGGCTCTCCGGAAAACCCATTTTTGTCAACATCATGGGAATGCAAAGGAGTAGATGTTTTCGAATTTTCAGCTGACGGAAAGCTGATGTATGGATTTTCTGAATGTCCATATAAGCTAAAGAAAATCGGAGAATCTTACGAGCTGACTTTTAAAGTTGGTCCAGCAAAATCGGTTATCACACTGGAAAACAAGGATTCTACGACAGCAGTTTGTAAAATGAAAACTACAACTATGGTCTGTACAAAAAAATAATATTTTTACTATGCAGCAGGAATATTGCACACACCGTAATGTTCCTGCTTTTTTTTATGAAAAATATATAAAGGGGAAAATTTTATGGAACAAATCAAAGACATTGACGAACGTGTTGTAATGTTTTTTACACATGATGAAGTTGTAAGACGCAGAGGAAGTCTTGTTGAAGCCACACGGAAATGGTGGAGATGTTCAGAAAACAAAGCAATGTCTGCCGACTACGTTTTTTCTGTAATTTCAGGCATAGTTCAAGAAGTCTATATAGCAACAGGCTGCCACGAGGAATTTGATGACGGCACAGCGCATCCTCATTTCTTTGGAGCACGCAAAGTGTTTGACCTCGACCTTGCTTCAGATAGTGTCCGCACAAAATACAATGGCAAGTGCCTTCCTCCAGAATACATTGGAGGACAAAATCCCGTAAGATACAATTTTTAGCAAAAAAAACAACATAAAGGAGAAATTTAAGATGAAGAAGAAAACTTTTGTTATAGCAATTCTATTTTGCATTTTTTCACACATTTATGCACAGGATGGGTGGATGACAATCGCAAGTACTGAAAATAAAAATCTTACATATTCAGATATGGAAGAAACTTTTATAGAAGAAAGCGCTCCTCCACAAAAAATACAACCACGCTTGCAACGAAAAGCACTGGAATTACTAATACTGCCAATTCTAAACATAGAGACATTAACCATTTTGATGAAATAATTGGACTGCTTGACAAAGAAGGCAAAATGGTAACAATTGCAAGTACTGAAAACGAAAATCTCACAGAAAAAGATATATTGAGTTTTGTGGGAACAGAGTTTTCCAAGATTTCATCTCCTGTTTATTTAGCAGTACATTATGTTACATTCGATGATGAAAATTGGTATTGGGCCTGTCGTGTAAAATATAGAAAAAACGGAAAAATTATCCAGCTTGTTATAAGAAATGCCAGAATAGAATTTTACTTTTTTAGTGAGCCAGGTTATTATGTAACAACGGATGACGGAAGAAAAATTAATGCAGTTGGTAATAAATATAATGCTGCAAACATGGCATATTTAGCAACAAGCAATTGTATAGCAGAAAGTGAACTTTTATTAAAAAAACACGGACAATCATATTCTGGCAGAGAACTAGAAGGTATAGAAGAGCTAGAAAAAATGGCAGATGAGTTTAAAGCTGCACGAGATAGTTATAAATAACTACTAATATTGATGAAAAACTTTCTCCCCAAAAACAATGAATATACCTTTTTCTAAAAACCCAGTATACTAAGCGCACATGAAATTTTATCAGCACATATTATTCCTTACATTCTTTTCCATTGCAGCTGTATATGCCGATGACTTTACCAGCATTCTTCAGGATTTGGCGGTTCAGACTGCTTGCATCGGGCAATACTCGGCAACGCAGGCGGGCGGAACTTGGAGTGAAGATCCTCTCGATTACTACAAACCGTATTTGCTGGCAGAGCGGTTTAAGAAAATGTCCGGGAACACGACACGCACAATAACGTTTTACGGTGTATGTTTCGACTATTCGGAATTTGCGTACTGGGACATAAAAGACAACGAAAGTCTTTACATTAAAAACGGAATGAGAAAAGGTCAATTTTTTCTTGCCGGAAATAATTCAAATCCAAACGTCATCGAGCTTTCAGTTCCAACTTCAACTTCAAACGCAACAAAATTTCAAAACGGAATTCCTGTTAGAACTTACGGAAATTCAAGCTACAAAAATATAAAGTCACACAAGGCGCAGAACGGAACGCGGGCAACAAACCACGCCTGGCTTTGGGTAATGCGCAACGACGGAGTATGGTTCTGGATTGACCCGACTTGGACAGACAATTTGGGCTACGTAGTCTACGGCTATGTCAGCAACGGAGAAGAAATTCAGTGCCGCCCCGACAAAGACTTCTGCCTTGAATATCCTGACTTTCTTAAAAGTCTTCCCCTTCCTCCAAAAATGACTGAATGGAATCCGTCTCCTGCCTCCACTTCAACTTCTTCATCTTACAACGATTATTCTGGCTCAAGTTCTAGCGACTTTAACTACGGAAATTACAATAATGAGTTTCCCTGGATTTTCGGAGTTTCAGCGACCGCTCCTTATCAGGATGTAGAAGAAAAAGAATTCAGCACGGACAGAATAGGCTTTTCATTTGACGCTTTGAGCTTGATAGATGAAACGGCCGGCGGATTCAGCATTGACTACTTGCGGAACTTTGAAGATGAAGAAAAGCTTCAGTCGTGGCTGCTTTCAATATGCTTTGGTCCAAGGCTCTATAGCAACCTCGCGGCTTACGTTGGCGGCGGCTTAGGAGTTGGATTCGACGGAAACAAAAAAGAGGAAATAGAAAATTCTAAAGAAACTTATGACTTTACAGACTCATTCTTTCTCAGCTACAAACTCTCGCTAGGTCTTGTTCTAAACATTTCAAGTCTTGTTGCAAAAGTCGAACTTTCATTCAACGACATACTCGGCTTTTCAGCAGGAGCCGGAATCATGCTTGGATTTGGGGAATAAAGAAAAAGCCTAATTCTTTTTGCATAGAAGAATTTTTTTTATAAAGCAAGAACATAATGAAAATAAAGAACATTCATCTTGTCTTAATGAAAAAAAAAGTGTAGAATCCGCAGAACAATTTTCTAGTAAGTTCAATTTCGAGTTTTGTAAATTTACTGTCATTGCCACGCTTGACACGGCAATCTTGGTAAAAAAACTGCAAGAGATTATCGGGTCAAGCCCGATAATGACTAGAAATTTGAAGAAATCCTAAAACTCGATATTCAAAAAAAAATCACTCGGAGCAAAAAATGGACAAGAGCTTTATCGTAAATGCGCTTAGGAAAAACGGCGTGCAAGAAGGAATGTGTCTTGAAGTTCACAGCAGCTTAAGCAGTTTTGGTCATGTTGAAGGTGGAGCTGAAACTGTAATCAGCGCGATCAAGGAATGCATCGGTTCAGAAGGCACAATTTTTATGCCGGCATTAAGGCTTAGCCCTGCCCTTCCGCTCACAGACGAAGACAAAAAACTTGGAATAACCTGCAAAATAAAAATCCTTCCCAACGAAAGAAAAAAAAGCGCAATGGGAATTATAGCAGACACTTTCAGGCTGCAAAACGGAACTCTTACAGGAAGTGGAATCATGCAGATTTCAGGCTGGGGAAAACATGCGCAAGAAGCTATAAATGGCGGACTTAATTTTGCCATTCACAACGGAGGCAAGGCACTGCTTTTGGGCGTAGACATTTATAAACTTACCGCAATGCATTATGTTGAAGAAATCACTCCAAAAGAAATTTCAGATATGTTTGCTCCGAGCGCAGAAATCAACAAAATCTATCCGCCTGAAGAATGGTTTATTGAAGCAGGAAATCCGCCTGTAAAAGCCTGGTGCAAAATTCAAAAAATAGCTGACGAAATGGGATTTATAAAACACTTTGACATCGGAAGCTGCAAGGCAATGCTTTTTGATGTTGGAAAAGTCGTTTCGCTTTATGAGCACGAACTAAAAACAGACCCGTTTGGATTTTGGGAAATAAAGAAGAAATTTTAGCCTTCACTCCACGGTTCTTGCAAGCCTAAGTCCGCCGGTCTTTACGTAGGCCGGGTCGGCTCTTCTGTAGCAGGATTCAAAATATACATAAGAAGCGTTGTAGCCGCCCTGTTTCATGCTTTTGTAAGGGTAGACCTCATATTTCCAGTCGTAGGGTGAGCCGAAGTCGCAGCACCATTCGTAGGCGTTTCCGGCAAGATCGTAAAATCCAAGTTCGGAAGGAAGTTTTCCGCCCTGCTTGTGTATTCTCATTGAGCCGTTCGCAGGAATTTTGCACGCAGAATTTCTGTCGTCCCAGCCGGCGGCGGTTTCTCTTGGTCCGTCATTCTTTGAGTTGCCCATATTCCAGCCGTAATTTCTTGCAACTTTTGAAGGCGGCGTTGGCGTAATTCCCATGATTTCGTCCATAAGAGTGGGCTTTGAGTTTCCGCTGCAAGGACCACTTTTGTCGCCGGGAGCATTTTTTCCGCTTATAAAAGAGCCATCGTTGCATTTGCGCGCGGCGTATTCCCATTCATAAATGTACGGAAGCCTGAATCCGTCCGCACTTTTGTTCACGTAAGGATTGTCAACGTTTCCTTTGGCAAGGCTTGTCATGTCGGTTGCTTTTGCGTTTCCAAAAGGAAGCGGAATATTTGATGGAGTTTCGCCTTCTGCATAAATTGAACTTCTGAGCGGATTTTTTAAAGCTGAGTCCGTGCAGTAAACCGGGGAAAGGCCGCACAATTCGCTCAACGCGTTGCACCAAACAACAGCGTCGCGCCAGTTTATTCCGCAGACAGGAATTCCTTTATCCTGCGGTTCGCCGCCTTCATTAAAAAGCTTGCTGCTACTCAAATCTCCGTACAGACCTTCCGCACCGGCATTTTCAAAAGTATATTTTTTTTCTCCGCGCGAATCAGAAGTTGCCCATTTGTAAACAAAACGCCACACATTGTAGCTTACCTCGAACTTTGACATGCTGAACGGAGCAACGGAAACATTTTTTGTGACGCTTTCAACATCCTCTCCAAGAACAATCTCATCCGTATTCAAAATGGTTATCATGTCGATTTTCAAGCCTGAATCTGGAAGAGAAAACTGCGATTCTTCCGTTCTGGGAGCGACTTTATAATAAGCGTAGTCGTTGGAATTGTCGCCTGAAAAATCGCACGAGAAAAACAGGACGAAAACCGCAGGCAAGGCAAAAAGGAATTTGTTCATAACGGAATTTTACTTGGTATTTGGGGATTTTACAATGAATTTTTGGAGTGGAATACAGTTATTCAGTTTCCATTCCTATGAAAGTTTTATCAGACTCTTCACCAAAAACAATTCCGTCATTTTTTAAGTCCTTATCTTTTTGAAGATAAAAAGTCAATAAAATTGAAAGCAAGCCCAATACCAAATACAAAACAAATAATATAACTTTCACAACCTTAAAATATGGAGACACGGAATTTACTGACAATTCTTTTATGGACACCAAGGCATCCTTTACAGATAGCTTATTATTATCCCGTTCCAACACATTTATTGTTTTCAACGTTACCAGCGTATATTTTTCTATTTTAATTTTTATTATATTATCAGCTAAAGCTTGAACACCATTCACATCATTTTTTTCAAGAGATTTCTCAAGAATTTTTTTTATTTCCTTCGTGCTCATTTGTTTTTCCAATGTACCTGGATATATTTCATCAACTTTTTTTTCAAGTTGCGCTATGCCTAAGTCTATAAATGAGTTTAAATGTTTACCCATAATATCAACACTAATAAATAGTATTATAAATACAAAAGACAGAATCACATTTAAAACTCTCATGCATACTCTGTTCGTTTTATTTTCAAGTTTTTTTACGAAAAAGAAATTTAATAATATTGAAATAATAAAAATTATAATAATGCTTAATACAATCATTTAATATCCTTATTAATGTAAATTCTTGTTTCCTGATTTTTATTTGCGCAACCATCTTTTATAAAATCAAAGAATGTTTTCTTATATATTTTCACTTCGCTATATCTTTTTTTTAAGCCCAAATCCTTTAATACAACTTTTGTCAATAAAACACCACATGGAGCCTGCATAAAAATTTTAAAAGTCTCAGGATGAAACTCATTTTTGTTTTTTTCCACAAGAATTCTATATTTTACCTTTTTATCTTTCCATGTTGAAAATAGTTTCATAGATTTCATCACAAAAAACAGGCTGACTGCCACTTGCGGAATAATCAACCACTTTGAAACCTTATAAAAAGGAATCAAAGCGATTATTATTCCACAAATTAACAAAAGAAAAGAGTAAGTATTCAAATATAAATATCTGAAAAACCTATGCATTTCCTACTTGGGCAGCAGAAATTGCTTTGTAGAAAGCATCAACTGTCTTCTGAGCAGTTTTTTCATCTGCACCAGAAAGCATAACTCTTGTTCGCTGAGTAAAACTTTCATAATAAAGATAATAAGCAGGACAGAAGCATCCACAAGTAGAAGTCCTTTCATATCCAATTTCTTTCACACTGCTTGGAAGCAAATATTTTACAGTTGTTCCTGTATTAAAACAATAACATTCAATTACCTTTTTAACTTCAACAACTCTCCTGTTTGTGATAACAAGAAAACCATTAACTCTATAACCAAAAATTTTGGCAAAGAATTTCTGAATCTGCCCCAAGGCTATTGCCAAAGGATTTGAACTTGTAGCCCAAAGTTCTGCTTCAATCTCCATTACAAGAGATTCTCCTTCTTCAAGAATTAAACCTGATTTTAAATCTGACATATCAGACTCCTCAATTTTATTTTATGTTAGTTGATTTTACTTTCAACGAAAGTACGTTTGTAACGTGTCAACTTAACATTTATGCAAGATTCATAGAACAGAATAACTTAATAGCTAAATTTAAAAAATTGTCTATCTACCAAACTTTTCTCTTAAAAATTTTATATTCTCCGTTGGACACTTTACAAATATGATGTCATCTACAGGCATACTATAAAAATCTTTTACATCTCCATTAAATCTAAATTTTATTACATCATCACTAACATAATCATACATTTTTAAATTATAATTTTTATCAACAGAAATTATCTTTTCCAATGTCTCTGGATAGCAATACATAGCAGCAAAAATAAATGGATTATATTTTGAAAAATTATCAAGTTGTGTATGTAAATTTATTCCACTATTAATACAATCCAAAATTATTTGAGTTATATCTTCTGAACTTCCATTTACACGTTCTGAATATACAGCTTTTAAAAATTTTATAGTATTACTATCTATTTTTCCCTTGAAATATTCCTGTAAAATCCAAAAAGCAGTTTGTCCAAGTTTTTTCGATTCTATATTTATAGGTTTGTAAAAATCTAAATCTTTAAGAAATGAAACCAATTCTTCATTTTTTAACAAATTCATTGCCATAAAATCAATATTACGAAAAGCGCCTCCTTCTCTAAGATATTTTCTAGTATGATCTAAATCTTCAGCTATAAGCCATACAGTATGATTGCAGTTCTCATAATTAACAGTTGAACTTATTCTACAAAGAGCTTCAATCATATAAAAATTATCAGTATCTTTATTATCCCAAATCGAACCACCATAATAAACACCATCATAAAGATTTCTTTGTGCATTATAATTATAACTCTCATGCCATCTATGAAAATAACTAGATAAAAAGTAATCCAATAAAGTCCATTTTTTTTTCTCTAATTCCTCATATTCGGACTCTTTACCAAATAAACTCCCAAAAAGATTTACAACAGAATTTATTGGAGAATGACTTGCTTCTATATCTCCAATCGAAATAGTGCGGTAATTATCAAAATTACCATAATTGTAGAGAACCCAAAGCATTTCATAATCAGAGAATTCTAAAACATAAAAAAATGTATCATCATCAATTAGTGCACCATGCTCAAGAAGATATTTTACCATTCTACGTTTTTCAATTTCACTTCCTTGATTTCGATTATGCACAGAAATAAACAAATATGTCGGATTTTCAACATTATCAATATAACAATCAGTTTTTTTATTTAAATCTGCATTAAGTTTTTCTACATATTTTTGAACGGTTGGCATATCGCACTCAAAAACAGCCTCGGCAAGATCATGAGAGTAAACAAATATTCCAATAAAAAAATAACAGGTTAAAAAAAAGATTTTTTTCATACACTCCTCCCAAATAAATAATAGGTCGAATTTCGAGTTATAA
>NZ_DBKJ01000104.1:0-148 GCF_002297325.1 Treponema sp. UBA753
GCTTTTGTTTTGTAACAGGACGGATTTCACCGGCAAGGCTTATTTCTCCTACAATTGCAGTTTTTTCCGGGAGCGAGATGTCTGTTCTTGCTGAATAAAGAGCCGCTGCCAATGCTCCGTCAATCGCGCTTTCTGAAAGCCTTATTCC
>NZ_DBKJ01000104.1:310-543 GCF_002297325.1 Treponema sp. UBA753
CTCACTCTTGCCGAGTCAATTTTTTCTGAATAGACACGGTTTACAGCGGCTTTTGCAGGAACAGTCAATGCCTGAATTTCAACAATAAAAACCCGGCTTCCTTCAAAAACGCTAGCGCAAGCAATTCCGGCTGGAGTTTCTTTTTTTCTTCGTGTTATAAAAAGCGAGCTTGGGTCTGAAACGCACTTAAGTCCTTTTTCATCCATTTCAAAAAGACCAAGTTCATCAACAGA
>NZ_DBKJ01000104.1:622-3365 GCF_002297325.1 Treponema sp. UBA753
CATCAACAGAGCCAAACCTGTTTTTTTGCGCGCGCAGAAATCTAACTTCATCGCTTGTCCGCTCAAAAGATAAAACTGTGTCAACCATGTGCTCAAGACTTTTTGGACCGGCAATGCTTCCGTCTTTTGTAACATGGGCAGTCATAAACAAAACGCTGTCTCTTTCTTTTACCCATCCAATCAGCTCGTTACTGCAATATTTTAGCTGCGTTATAGTTCCAGGCACAAGTCCTGCTTCCACGGAATAAACAGTCTGGATTGAATCCACAATGACAACCAGAGGATTCAGCGAGTCAAGCGCATCAAGAATGTCTTCAAGCCGCATTGTGCATAAAATTTCCAAAGAGCCGGCTTCAAGGTTCAAGCGGTTTGCTCGGCTTTTTATTTGCCCTGCGGATTCTTCTCCACTAACGTAAAGAATTTTTCCTTTGGGAAGAAGACTTGCCGCCGCCTGCAAAAGAAGTGTTGATTTTCCTATTCCTGGTTCTCCGCCAACAAGAATTGCGCTTCGCTTTGTTGCTCCGCCGCCAAGCACACGGTCAAATTCCTCATTGCCAGTTGAAATCCGCGAATTATTTTGCTGCGAAACTTTTTGCATTGGAACTGGCTTAGCTTTTAAAACTGTTCCGTCAGATTTTAAAGATGATTTTGGAGCATTTGAATCCAAAATGCACTCTTCAAGAGAATTCCATTCTCCGCATGCAGGACATCTTCCAAGCCAGGCAGGTTGAGTGTAGCCGCACTTTGAGCATTTGTAAACAACAGATTTCTTCGCCATATTTTTTCTACTATATTCAAATTCCGCCAAAAAGTCATTACCGCAAAAAACAGCGCAGATTTTCAGCATAAAAAAACGTTTATTGCTAAAACAGCAAAAATCTTCTATAATGAATTTATTATGAGAATTTCAAATAAATTCACACTTTCCAGGATTATTTTAGCACCAATAATTTTTATAATATATAACATTCCAGGCTGGCTTGGATTTGAAAACAGAAGTTCTGTTGCCATTGCTTCAATTTGCGTTGCGATTCCACTTCTTGCATTTGCGGAACTCACGGATTATTTTGACGGACATTATGCGCGCAAGCTGAATGATGTAAGCGACTTTGGAAAAATGTTTGATCCTTTTGCCGATGTTTTTCTTCATCTTTCAATGTTCACTTGCTTTGTTTTTTCTGGATATATGCCGGTCGTTTGCTATGTTCTGATTCTTTACAGGGAATTCAGCCAGAACTTTTTAAGAATGGTCGCGGCGAAACAAGGAACTGCAATTGCAGCAAGAAAAGGCGGAAAAATTAAAACTGTATTTTATGTGGCTTCATGCTTTGTAGCTTTAATACAGGAAGCATTTGTTCGCACAGAACTTGCTTCGGCTTGGAACTTGGACATGAAACTTTTGCTTCACATAGGCCAGGCATTTTTTGTTGTTTGTGTAATTTTGGCTTACGTTTCGTTTATAGATTACTTGAAAAATTTTGGAAGCATACTAAAAAAGGCAATGTAAACTTTATAGGAGGAAATATGAAAAAAATTTTTGCAATTGCAGCCGCTCTTGTTATGGGAACTGCGGGAATGTTCGCTCTTGACTTGAAGGACATTCAGGGAACTTGGCAGGATGAAAACTGGGATGCAAACTGGACTTTCAATGCAGACGGAAAAATTATTCTTACAAAAGCTTCTAGCGGAGAAACAGTTTTCACTTTTGACGATTCAAATGTAGAGAACTTTAAAATTCGCCCAAGCACTTCCGGTGTAAGCATTTCTTTTGACTGCGAAGAAACAGAACGCTCGTACAAATTCACAAAGCCGATTACTCTCAATGCTGATTTGGATATGCACATTGATCCAAAGTGGACTTCTGAAGGCTACGATGTTAAAATTAAATTTCAGAAATAAAATTTAGCTAACACTTTGTCAGTGCTTAATAATTTTATTGTCATACTCCGGCTTGACCGGAGTATCTTCTAAAACATAGATTCCCATGTTAAGCATGGGAATGACATTTAAGTAATCATTTTTTTTAACAAAGTGTCATTCTGTTTTTAAAACCACAATAAATTCTTCTTCATTTCCTGTGAATTCGGACTTTTCAAAGTCAGCAAAAAAATCTGCGCTTTTAAAACCTGCGTCTTCTGCAAAATCTTCTATTTCGGAAGGAAGCAAAGGATAAATCGGAATATCTTTTACTATAGGAAGAAGCTTGCCGTTGCCAGTTTCAAGGTTCATGGAAAAAAGCTTGGATTCGTCTTGCGCAGTCATTACTTCAGAAAAAAGCTTGGCTCTCACACTTTCACGGCATTTAAGCTGAAAAAACTTTTCATCTTTTCTGTTTTCAAAATTGATGCACTGAATGACAAGAAAACCGTCTGGCGACATAAGAGTTTTGCAGTCAAAGAAAAACTGCCTGATTTTTTCTCTTCCGCCTAAAAAAAGCAAACGGCTGTTTAAAATGGAAACAACGTTGTAAAAATTTTTGCCCAAAAATTTCGTCATGTCTTCTGCTTCCATCTGAAAAAAACGAATTGACATCAACTGGTTTCTTCGGCGCAAATTTGCCGTATGCAAAAGCTCTTCGCAGTTTTCAATTCCTGTAACATCATGCCCTTGTTTGGAAAGCGAACTTTCAAAAAGCCCAGAGCCGCAAAAAGCTCTCAAAAACCTGACAGGAGAACTAAAGTTTTCGCATAATTCCATATATAAATTTTTTTGAGCTTCTGAAACTTTAAAAAGCTCATCGTAA
>NZ_DBKJ01000053.1:0-2779 GCF_002297325.1 Treponema sp. UBA753
ATGCAAAATTTATTATCAATCAGAACGTACTATAGTATTGTTTTTTTAGAATTATAAAGAATTATGAAAAAAATTTTAAAGATGTGCATTCTATTTTTTATTTTACTGAGTGCTGTTATCTATTATTTTGATATAAATACTCGTGAGATAATATCTACTGTCCAAACTATTTTTGTTGATAATTTAAGATCCATTTTTCCAAATATGAGAGGCCGTTTTGAAAATGTCGATATGCAAATAAATCGTTTAGTTATAAAGAATAGCACAACTAGAACAATTTATTTTAAAACACAAGAGGCAAAGAAAAATGCTTCTAGTTTTATAAGACATAACTGGTTAAAGGTAAAAAAGTTTGCATTAAAAAATGGTATAAGCATAGATAAAATGATTTTTCAATTACAAAATATATTTAAATATAACCAAGGAGGTTTGAAAAATAAAAAATCAAATTATTTATTTGATTATAAAAATATGAATATAGAAGAACTTTCTGCTATGCGTCAAAATTTCATTAATTATAGTCTTACTTTGAGAGGCATCCCATATATTCTTGGATCAGAAGATCCTGAAATGGGGCTAGATTGTTCTTCTTTTGTTCAGTATTCGGCAAAAAATGGAGCAGGTATTATTCTTCCACGTACAGCGCGTAATCAATATGCTGTTGCTAAGAAAATTTCTTTTTCAGATATTGAACCTGGTGACCTTGTTTTTTTTCGTGCATACGGAAGGATTGATCATGTTGGAATATATCTTGGAATTTATGAAGGAAAAGGAGTTTTAAATGGAAGAAATATCTTTATTAATTCGGCTAGTGAAGGTCCTCGTACAGGAGTTGTTATAAGTGCTTTAGATGAACCGTATTGGAAAACACATTATAATTCCTGTGGACGAATTATCCCTTCATCCAAAGAAATTGTTGAAGCCATAATAGTCGCAGAATAGAGTATTTGTCATGGAATCACATGACAAAATGTTTATAAAATTTAATTCCGGAGAATAAATTATGGATAGCGAAGATTTTAAAAGGGAATTCAATATTTCTGTAAAGCTTATTTACAGGAAGTGGCTTATGGAGGCAATTGAACATGATGCCTATGAATCATTTAAGGATTGCGTTTTAAATCTTGGTACTGAATGGCATGTACTTCATTGGTTATTAGCAAAAAAAGTGAAGCCAGACGATTTTTGTAAAAATCTGTGGGACAACAGAAAAAATATTCAAAATGGCACTTATAGCGGCTGGGCAGAATCGCCTTATAATGCTTACAGCTATGAAAGCAAGGTCTGCTTTTTAATAAATCCTCAAAAATATAAGCTCATTTATGATAGCAATAACCAATCTGCACTTCATAAAATAACCGGCGAGTGGTTTACTCCGGTAAAATGGCAGGATGCAGCTGATAAATATTACGAAGAACATAAAGAAGAATTTCATAAATCAGAAGAAGTTATTAATAAATATTATGAAAAATATAAAGGAGAATTTCTTAAATCAGAAAAAGATGTTGTAAGAATATTTGAAATTGATTATGACCTTTGGAATAAAGAAAAGTCAAAAGCAAAATAATCATGACAAATGCAGTGTTAAAAAGTTTTGAGGACACGCATCAAAAAATAGCCGCAATTCTAACTGATTATGTTACAGGCGGCTATGTCAAAACGCTTTCAAAACTTCTTGTTTATATGGGACAAAAACAGGCGGAAGAAGCGCTCTTGAATCTCCCGGAACCGGTACAGAGCAAAGTCAGAGAGGTCTACAAAAATCTTTCCGGCAAAAAAATCACAGACCCGGAGATTGTCGCGGAGGCGATGAGGGTATTAAAGGACAGCGGATTTTTTGGAAAAACGTTGTGCGCTTCTGTTTCAGAGAATTTAAATTCCAGCCAGAAGGATAAGCTTTTGGTTTCTACAAACGAGCTTTTTGAAAAAGATCCGCTTATTGCCATGTGCATTGAAAAAAATCTTTTTACCTTTGACATGATTTCTAATCTTGACGACCGCTCAGTCCAAATGATTCTGCGGGAAACAGCTCGGGACACGCTTGCAATGGCTTTGAAAAACGCGCCGGAGAATATTCAGGAAAAGATTTTCAGGAATATGTCAAAACGCGCTGCAAACAGTGTTAAAGAAGATATGGAATTCTTTGGTCCTGTCAGACCGGATGACGTAAATGCGGCCCGTGATGAAATGATAAAAACAGTCATCGCGCTTTCGGGTAAAGGTGAAATTGTAGTCAGCTCTTATTGGGAGTAAGGCGCGCGATGGTTACAACAGACTTATTATATAGAAAATTTTCATCCGCCGATTTTGTGCCATTTGAAGCAGAATCAAAAATCCTGCCTGTAAGATTAAAAAATGATTACGTAAAGCAGGATGAATATTTTGATTTTGAGAAAAACAAGTGGCTTCCCCTTTCTGTGTGCAAACCAGGCATGGGCTATTCGGAAGAATTTGTAGAGTTTCCTTACAAGGCTGAGCAATATCTTAAAAATTCCGCGGAAGATATTTTTTACGCAGACATTGAGAAAGAAGATTTTTCCGCAGAAGAAATGGCGAAGGTTCTGATATATCGGAATTATAAGAACAGGATGAAGTTTAACCGCGAAAATTTTTACGACTCGCGCAAAATAAAAAAGGACTTTATCAAGGCAAAAATCACCACGGACACGGAAAATCTTTTGCTCAAAATTACCTTTACAGAATTTTCCCGTGGCAAAAATGAGCAGCCGCACTATGAAACAGAAATTCCGCGCCTCAAGGAAAAATCCCTTGTCTTTGA
>NZ_DBKJ01000053.1:2850-3997 GCF_002297325.1 Treponema sp. UBA753
AAAATCCCTTGTCTTTGACATGAAAAACGCCTCCGCCAATTTTGATGATTTTACAAAAGATTCCCGGGCTGACAATAAAGACTTTTGTTCTGAGCTTGATGATATTCTGCCTTATGAGGCAATCGAAAAATCCTACGAGAGACTTCTTGAGCTTGCAGAAGCCTTTACCGGCGTTTCATTTGAGTTTTTTCGCAAGGAAATGAAAGGCAGGCGCATAAAACTGCATGAATTTTATACGCTTACAATGCTGCCCTTCTGCCCCAAGCTTTATGACATCATAAACAGCAAGGAAATTCAGGAAAGAAAAATCCGCTTTCACGCTAAAAGAAGCGATTCAAAAATCTTCAATCATTTTTGCAGAAAGTACAAAATAAAAAATACAAAAACACTCCGGAAAGCTTTTGCAGAACGGCCGGGTGTCCTAATCACATTTTTACGGCTTAAGGATGCAGGATTCCGCGACATCAATCTTTATAACTATGTAATAAAAAGCAAAGAAAAATCCGGAATAATAGACAATGTGGATTCCAAATCGCTTGAATTCTTTTGCCGTTACAGTATAAAAAAACGCGGGCAAAAAGCCACCATGAATACAATTTTCAGAGGAACAGAACATATACGGTATGATTTTGTCAATCTTTATGACAGTCTTAAGATGTTCGAAAAATATTTCAGGCATCTTCCGGATACGCTGAAAAATGACATTATGACCGATGGCTTTACGGAATTTAATCACAACGCGCTTTCGAGCCTTGCCTACCGGTATGAAAACAAGAACATAATTTTTTCATACACAGACGAAGAAAAAAGCCTTGAGGATGAAATCAGAGGATATTCATTCCGCCTGCCTAAAGATTCCTACCAGCTCTGCGAAATCGGCAGCGCGCTTCACAACTGCGTGGCAAGTTATTCTGAACGTATAAAAAACAAGGAATGTCTAATCGTATACGTTACAAAAGATGATGAATATAAAATCTGCATTGAAGTCCGCGGAAAAGAGACTTTCCAGGAACGGATAGACCGAAATTATATTCCAGACAGAGACCAGCGGATTCTGCTTGCAAGATGGAGAGGCAAGCACGGTCTCCGGTTCAGCTAAAAGGACAGGCAAAAGCAAAAATGTTTTCATCAACAAACAGCAATTTTA
>NZ_DBKJ01000120.1:0-4040 GCF_002297325.1 Treponema sp. UBA753
GCAGGTAGCGGCCGGCTTCTTTATTTTTCTACAGGCCTCCCGACATGCGGGAGGCCTCTTTTTTTGCCGTGGCAATAAAGCGCCGCCTCTCTGAGTGCCAAGAGGAACTGCGCAGGACCACCTTTATCGCCCCCCCCAGATAGCCGTTGATTTACTTTGCTAAATATGTATAATTTTAGGATATGACAAAAGAGTTTTCAAATTGGACTGATTATGACCACTGGCTTATTGCGGATTATGGAATGATGGTTATAAGCGGTAAAGAACGAATGGCTACAAACTACGATAAATATTTCATAAATAAAATTGAAGAAATTGATGGCAAAATTGTTGTTGAGTATGAGGAAGCAAACACTCCAAGATAAATGTGTTTTTTTTTATATAAACTTCATACACTTCAACCACAATTAAAGTGTATGAAGTTTATATGCGAATAAATTTTTTAGTTTGAATTACACAATATATTTTTCTGTCTGAGTTGAAAGTTCCTTTGCAAATTTTTTGTTTTCAGAAGCCATGCCGATGAGTTTGTCCGCATTGGAATTTATTATTTGTGTGGACTTTTTTATTTCGTCAGTTTTTGAAGACAAATTTTTAGCGGCATTTTCAAGTTCTTTTACTTGGGCAACAACATTTTCAATTCCAGAATTCATTTGCTTTGAATTTTCAATTATAGTATGTGTTGTTTCCTTTATATTCCCAAGCGCATCTACAATCTGCTTGCTTCCGATTGACTGCTCTTCCATAGAAGAACGAATTTCTGTAATCAAAGAATCATCGCTTGAAATTTGATTTACGATTTCACCAAAAGTAAGACCGGCACTGCTCGCCGCATTTGTAACTTCGATTATATTTTCAATTACGGAAGAAAGTGTCTGCTTTATGTAATGCGACTGTTCCGTTGTGCTTTCAGAAAGCTTGCGGATTTCTTCGGCGACAACGGCAAAACCTTTTCCTGCTTCTCCAGCGTGGGCGGCTTCAATTGCGGCATTCATGGCAAGAAGATTTGTTTGCTGGGCAACGGACTCAATGACTTTGTTTGTATCCAGAAGTTTTTTTGATTCAGCAGAAACTGATTCTATGAGTTTGATTACATTTTCTATTTTGTTTTTTCCGTCTTCTGAATCCGCAGAAAGCTGATTTGTAATTGAACTCATTTTTCCCATTGTGCCGACTGTAAGCGAAACTGTGTCTAGCTGCGTTTTTGCTTGGTCTGCAAGCTCCGATGAATTGTCTGAAATCTGCTTTATCTCTGATGAAATTCCCGAACTGTTTTTGTTCAGATTTTCTGCGACTTTGCTTAGTGAAATTATATTTTGCTTTGAAACTGCGACCATCTTGTTTATGGACTCTGTGAAAGCGTTTATGCTGCATCGCATTTTGCTGATTTCATTTTTTCCTTTTTCTGTTGAAAGCCTGAGCGTAAGATTTCCTGCCGCCATTTTTTCAAGAATGCGTGCGGTTTCTTCAATCGGCTTGGAAAATTTTTTGGAGAAGAAAAGGCTTACAAAAATTGCGGCAACCAGCACAACTGCCATTGTTTCAAAAATATAAAGCAGAAGTTTTGAAAAGTGAGTTTTAACTTCATTTTCAATTTGCTGAAGTTCTACGTTTATGTCGTCATAATAATTTCCGCTGCTTACAATCCAGTTCCAAGGTTTGAACAGCATTGAGTATGTTCTTTTTGGAGCGACAGTTATTCCGTCCGACTTTGTAAAATAAAATTCACTGAATCCGCCTTCTTCATTTGCATTTACAACGCTAAGAATTTTTTGAATTATTGTTACGCCGTTTTTATCTTTAAGATTTTTTCGATTTTGACCTTCGTTCTGCGGAAGAATTGGATGGGCGACGAGAGTGCAGTCAGTTGCGTCAATCCAAAAGTAGCCGGAACTATCGTCTCCGTAGCGGATATTTTTTATAACTTTTATTGCTTCTTTTTGCGCCTGCTCATGCGAAAGAGTTCCGTTTTTCTCTTCTTCATAAAAGGTCTTTAAAATTGAAATAGCATTTTGAATTTGAAATTTCACAGAATCATCGTAGCCTTTCATTCGCTCAGATCTTACGCTTTCTGTGCTGAACTTTTGGATTTTTCCAATTCCAACTTTCAATGTGCTGATTATTCCGATGCTGGCAACTGCTATGAGTGAAATGCAAAATGTAAGAACAATGGTTTTTATAGATTTCATTTGTAAATCCTGCCTTTAGAGCAGATAATATATCTTGGCAATGTTTTTGTAAATATATTTACTGAATAGAATTAAAAACTCCAAAACTGTATAATCATTTATAAATATATTCATAATTGTGTTAGAGTTTTATCAGCACAATGTTAAAAAGGAGTTTTATTTTGAAAATCGCATTGATTTTGGGAAGCTCGCAGAAAGACATTTATGATTTTATTATTGAAAACGGAAAACTCATTCTGCTTGATTTGAAAAAACTTTGCAACATCCGTATTTTTTCCAATGAACGGACGCAGGAATATAGTTTTTTTTATCATTCCAGTGGCAGTAAATTTGTCATTGCCGTGCTTGACACGGCAATCTATCTACATGGGATTATCAATCGAGTTTCTTTCAGAAACATCACAGGGTATAGCCCGATAATGACAAGGAGTTAAGCCCGATAATGACAGAAAAATCAAGCCCGATAATGACATTAAATTATAAAACTCGAAATTAAGGGTATTATGAAATAATTTCATTCGTTGCCCAGCGCATTTTCTGCTCGTTCGAAAACTTTTATGGCCTGCCCAGCGTGTTTTTGGCTCATGCGGAAATTTTTATGAGCCACCCAGCGCATTTTCTGCTCGTTCGAAAACTTTTATGAGCTGCCCAACATGTTTTTTGCTCGTGCGGAAATTTTTATGAGCCGCCCAGCGCATTTTCTGCTCGTTCGAAAACTTTTACGGCCTGCCCAGCGTGTTTTTGGCTCGTTCGGAAACTTTTATGAGCTGCCCAACATGTTTTTTGCTCATGCGAAAACTTTTACGGGTCGCCCAACGCATTTTTGGCTCATGCGGAAATTTTTACGGGCTGCCCAACGTTTTTTTTGCTTATGAAATTATTTCATGGGTCTCGTTCTTTTCCTGCATAGTCCGCAGTTTCTTCCAGCTGAAAAAAGCGTACAGGTCGTTTATCAGAAAAATCACAAAGTTGAAAACCATCGGAATGTAGACATGGTTTTCAATGCTCGCCAAAATCCACATGACAATCAGAACGATGTCGTTCGAGGTGTAGGCAAGCGCATAGTAAGGAACCCTCATAATTGTAAGAACGCTTGCCGCCATGCTTGTCGCAACAGAGACCGTGCTGATTTCAAGATTCGCAGTGTTCAGTTTTTTCAGTACAAAATAAAAAATGACAGTCGCTGCCGTGCTTACAAGAATTGCCACTGCGGATTTTTTCGGAGTAAGATGAGCCATTTGAACTTCACTCTTTCCTTTTTTGGAAGGATTTTTTAGCCACACAATCGCCGCAAAAAGGTCGCTTGGAAATGACATTCCCATATAAGTTATCGCCTCGCCATAATATTTGAATCCGAGCGCGACAATTGCGTAAAGCACACAGAAAACCAGCTGAAGAAACGGTCCTGAAATGTGTCCTTTTGCTATAAAAAGAAGCGACGTTACGCCCACAATCGTTGCAATCAGCGTAAGCGGATTTTTCTGCGGAACAAGACAGAACAGAACCGTAACACCGACTATGGATGCCGCCCAAAGAATCTTTTCAGGAACAGAAAACTTTGGGACAATCAGATTTTTTTTCATAAATACTCCTATAAAAAGCCAATGAGAAAAGTTGCAATAAATTGTCATTATCCGGCTTGACCGGATAATCTCATGAAATAGATTTATCATAGAGATTCCCTTGTCGAGCAAGGGAATGACAGCAAAGTTTCAACGGCAAAAAAAAGCATCCACAAAAGGACATCTGCATGGATTTCTCCAGACCTACCGATATTCCTTCGTGAATGCTCTTTATAGCATTTCTTCTGCCCGGTGGCAGAAAATTAAAATTTTATAGAACTATACTTTG
>NZ_DBKJ01000120.1:4175-6699 GCF_002297325.1 Treponema sp. UBA753
GGATTTTGCTTTTGGTTTATCCTGTGACTGTGCTTTCGTGGCACGAATCAAATTTATTTTCAGCAAGAGGAAAAAATGGAATGGCTTACGGCGATGAAAAAGTCAATTGCTTTTATGGACTCTCATCTTTGCGATGACATTTCGGCAGATGACGTTGCGGCGGAAATCTTTATGTCTCCGTTTTATTTTCAGCGAGGATTCAAGATTCTCACCGGAATTACGCCGGCCGAGTACATAAGGAACAGGCGGCTTTATCTTGCGGCTCTTGATGTTCTGGGCGGAAAGGAAAAAGTGATTGACATCGCGCTCAAGTACCGCTACGAGACTCCCGAAAGCTTCACGCGCGCGTTCACGAGGTTTCACGGAGTTTCGCCGGTTCAGCTAAAAAAATCGCCTCAGTCTCTTAACATTTTTCTTCCGCTGAAAATCACGATTTCCATTACAGGAGGAAACAGAATGGAAAAACTTGACTTTACGGTAAGCCCGATGTTCGGCTTCAAGGTGATTGGCTTTGAGCGGATTTTCAGCATGGAAAATTCCTACGGCGAGATTCCGAAATTCTGGGACGAGCTTCGTGAAAAATATCTTGGGGCAGTCTGGAGCGGAAAAAAGGAGCTGTCGGAAATTGAACAGGCGGTCAAGGACAACTGCATCGGCGAGTACGGAGTGTGCATTGATGACATCGGCGGCGGAAAGTTCCGTTATCTGGTTGCGGGGAAATACTGCGGCGGCAAAGTTCCAGACGGAATGACGCTCTTTGAATTCCCTGACTTGGAATGGGCAAAGTTCAATTGCACAGGTCCGATGCCTAATGCTCTTCAGAACGTGAACACAAAAATCTTTAAGGAATGGCTTCCCGGCAATCCCGGCTACGAGATGGCGGCCGGCTGCAACATCGAATGGTACGACAATAGCCCGATGGACAGCGAGGACTATAAAAGCGCAATCTGGATTCCTGTAAAACGTAAGCAGGAAAGTTCGGAACGCAAATTCAATTCGCCAGACAATTAATAATGCGTAATGGATAATTCGTAATGATTAATGCATAATGCATAATGCATAATGATTAATGCGTAATGCGTGTCTGACAATGTCATCTTCGGGCTTGACCCGGAGAGCTGTTGCATAGGACTGCTTCACATCGTGTTTATTAAGGCAGGGGCTGTTTTTTTTATTCTTTTTCCATTTCTTTTAAATCTTCACACAATCTTGACATTTCCGAAAGAAAATCTTGAAACATGAATTCTACTATGGCAGTGTCAAAAGCAGAGAGGGGAACGGAATAGATGCCTGAGCGTCAAAGTCCGTCGGGAAAACTTTCTGTTTTATGACAAGGAAAAATCTATGAAAAAGACAGTTTTAACTTTTGGTGTATCAGCGTTGGTTGCGGCGGCAGTTTTCGCACAGGAATTCAATCCTTCTTCTTCAGTTCTCGGCGAACTTAACACAAAATCGAACGCTGAGGCAAGCGCAAGTCAGGAGACACTTTCTGAAAATGCGGAGGATAAAACTCTTTCCGCTCAGGAAATTTCAAAGTCGATTGAGGAAGTTGACGGAATAAAAATCTTCGCGAACATCCTTAAAAATTCTTCAGAGAAAATCCAGGAAGTTGCTTCTGATTCCGGCGTTACAGTTCTTGCTCCTATTGACGCAATCGCCGACACTGGAAAAATCACCCAGAACATTTCCGACTACATCGTTCCTGAAAAGCTCACAAAGGAAAACCTTGAGGCAAAGAAATCCGTTCAGACACTTTCAGGAAAAACACTTCCTGTTGAAGTAAAGGATTCCGCAGTTCTTATAAACAACGTTGAAGTTGCAGGACTTGCTGACAGTTCGGACGACAAAGTTGCGGTTCTTCGCCTTGCAAACAACTTTAGCGAGTCAGCTTCTGTAGCACTTGCTGAGTAGAAAAAATTGGGAAACGTTACTGTCATTCCCTTGCTTGACAAGGGAATCTGTTTAGAAATTATCCGGTCAAGTCGGATAATGACAAAGTAATATGTCAGATAATGAAATTAAAACTATAAATAAGAGGAAGAAAAAATGAAAACAACAAAGACTGCTTTTATCGCCGTATCAATGATCGGATTCGCCGCAATGATGTTCTCTTGCGCTGGAACAAAAAAGGACGCTCCAGCTTCGGAGGAAACAACATCTGCCGTTCAGTCAGAAGCACCGACTGAAGCTCCTGTAGAAGAAAAATCACTTTCCATACAGGACACTTTGCAGAGCGAAAATCCGGCCGCCGTTCAGGAGGAACTTCCACAGAACAACGATGTTTCTGTTCCTGCTGCAGAATAGAAACATCTTAAAATACAACAGCAAAGCCATCCTTCTTTAGTTAAAAATTGTTTTCAGCAGAGCCGGCTCAAGTCTCCAATCCGGTTCTGCTGATTTTTTTGTATCTTGAAATCGTATTTTGCATTTATATATAATATATATAGAAGAAAATCACGTACTTGAGGATTAAAATGAAATCATCTCGTTTTTTTTGTTTAACGTTTGCATCTTTTTTTATTTT
>NZ_DBKJ01000120.1:6845-6999 GCF_002297325.1 Treponema sp. UBA753
TCAGCGGCTCGCCTTTTTGTGTCACAGAATACCGCGGAGCTTCTCCAGACACATTAAAAAAATACAGTGTTCTTGAATTTGCGGAGGGGCGGATTTCAAAGGAAACACAGTTCAACGATGACGGCTCTGAAAAAACTGTTGTCGGGCGGAAATT
>NZ_DBKJ01000004.1:0-437 GCF_002297325.1 Treponema sp. UBA753
AAAGGCGTCTGCTGAGGCGACCGCCACAGCAGACGCCCCTCGACCTATGCAGATGCGTTTATCACAAAAACTTTTTAACATCATAACAGGTGCAAAATAGTTTATATTGAACAAATCTGATGCTTCATCATAACTTATAGCACTCGCAGGTTTTAGCAAAATTGAACCAGCACAATAAGCAAGACCTGTAAACTTTCCATATTTTTCTTTCAAACTTTGCAAAAATAATGGCATATCTGAAAGATGCTCGTTTAAATCTACTTTTTCAATAAAACAATGCTCAGAATTTATACACTCAAATTTAAGAGCGGCAAGTTTTTCTTCATTACGACCAATTGCAACAACTTTTGCGCCTTCTTCAATCAGTTTAAGAGCTACTGCTTTACCAATTCCTGAACTTGCACCTGTTACTATAAAAATATCATTCGATGAAAAAA
>NZ_DBKJ01000004.1:546-3629 GCF_002297325.1 Treponema sp. UBA753
GTTGTAATATTAATTTTATTTTCTAGAAACCAGCTTACACATGCCATAATATTCAAAGAATCCCAGTCTTCTAAATCATCAAGAACTGTATCCAGTGTAATTTTTTCTTCAGTTTGAAGAATGTCTGCAAATTTTAAAATAAAATCTTCTTTAGTCATAAATATTCCTCCTAAAACTAATATTCAATCAATTCTGAAACATAAATGTTATCTATATCCAAAATACAGTTTGCCCAACTTAATCCCACTCCAAATCCACTTAATAAAACTCTACTTTTCTTTGAAGAAAAATCTTTTTTTAAGAATTTACTAAAAGTACAAGGAATAGAAGCTCCACATTGATTTCCATATTCTGTCATTGTTCCAATAGGCATTTTTTCTAAGGGGATTTCTAATGCAAGTGCAATATTTTGTAAAATCATTTTATTAGCCTGATGAAGCACAAAATAATCTATATCATCTTTGGAAATTCCATTATTTTTTAAAATCTCCATAATAGACGGCTGGATTCTTTTCATAGTGAAATCGAAAACTCTTGCACCATCCATTTTTGCTTTATATTCAAAAGCTCCTTCTTCATAGAAATCAGACCTTCTTACAGGATTTCTAAATGCTCCATTCTCACAAATCAAAGCATCATATCCAGAACTATCCGTATGAAATGAAAAATACCAAGGCGCTACGTTTTCAGAATATTCTATAAGAGTTGCTGTTCCTGCATCACCAAAAACCGGAGCTGTTTTATTTATGAACATATCAGAAAATTTGCTGAATGTATCACCAACAAGAAGCAAAACTTTTTTACAGCCATTATTAATCAACATTCCAGCTTGATATAATCCAACTTCATAACCGCTACAACCTTGTGGAATATCCATACAGATACAGTTTTCATTCAAACCAAGCTTATTATGTAAAACATAACTAGTTGCTGGCATAAAATAATCTGGCGTATAACTTACAAAAAGGATTGCATCAATACCTGATTTCTCAACTGGACAATTTTCAAGTAAATCAAGAGCTGCTTTATAACAAAGATCAGAAGTTGTTACATTTTCATCTGCGATTCTTCTGTTCAAAAATCCACTTGATTCAACAACTCTTTTTATTTTCTTTTGATTTCCATCATAAAGATTTGGCTCATCATATAAAGATTTTGATTTTTTAGGCACAACACAAGAAACACCAGCAATTCTGACATTTTTTATGGAAGAAATCATGCAGCCGCCTCCATTATTGGAGACAAGTTACAATACCGCTTTGATTTATTTATGACAATTTTTACTTTACAGTTGTACCCCCCCCGTTGATTTTTATATCATCAATTTTTCTTACAAACCTAGCTGGGTTGCCAAGCCAAAGCTCTCCTGCCGGAACATCTTTTGTTACAACACTTCCTGCTCCAATCATTGCATTTTCTCCTATTGTTACTCCGGCAAGAACAGTCGAATTCGCACCGACAGTCGCACCTTTTTTTACAATTGTCTTAAAAAGTTTCCAGTCCGGATTTTTTGAGCGAGGATATTTGTCATTTGTAAAAGTCACATTCGGGCCAATGCATACGTTGTCCTCAACTGTAACTCCGTCCCAAAGCTGCACGCCGGACTTGACCGTCACATTGTTTCCTATAATAACTTCGTTTTCTATCAGAACATTTGCGCAGATATTGCAGTTATCGCCGATTTTAGCTTTAGGAAAAACAACGCAGAACTGCCAGATATTTGTATTTTCACCGATATTTTCAGATTTGCAGTCAGCGAGTTCATGAATCATTTTTTCCACTCCAAAAATTCATTGTAATTGCGGATATAGTCTTCCTTTTGGTACACTTCACTTGCAAGCACAAGACATACTGAGCCGCTGGAAAAATTATCTAAATCTCGCCAGATTCCGGGAACAACAAAAAGCCCCTGATACGGTCTGTTCAGTGTAAAAGTACGTTTAACCTGTCCGTCATCAAGGCGTACATCAAAACTTCCGCTTGCAGCAATAATCAGCTGCTGAAGCTGTTTGTGGCTGTGTCCGCCACGCTCCTCGCCACCTGGAACATCATAAAGGTAATAACACCGCTTTACGTCAAAAGGAATCTCTTTTTCATTCTGAACAACTGTAAGATTTCCCTTTTCGCGGTGATTCTTGCTAAGTTCAATCATTGTGCAGTCATAGACCGTTGTTTTATCTTTGTTCATTTTTTACCTTTGACAAAAATTCATTGTAGTCGCGGATATAGTCTTCCGCATTGTAGTCCGTAGAAGAAACTATCATTGCAAGCGAATTCGTAGAAAAATTTTCCATTTCGCGCCAATAAAGCTTTGGAACATACAAGCCGTAATAAGAGCGGTTTAAAGCGAATGTTTTCTTCTCTGTTCCATTATCTAGTACGACATCAAAACTTCCAGAAAGAGCAACTATAAACTCTTCTGTATTCTTGTAGGCATGTCCGCCACGGTTTTCTCCTCCTGGAACATCATAAATCCAGTAGGAACGTCTGATTTTAAACGGCAACTGATTGTCGTTCTCAAAAAAAGACAAATTTCCCCTAGGGTCACTTATCTTTGGGAGCTGAATAATTTTTGGTTCGTTCATTGTTTTTTGTTAGAAATCAGTTTGATTGTACGTTTGTTTGATTTATTTGATTAAATCAATTATGTATAAATATGTGATTTTATTAGAAGCAATTTATTTTAAGCTAAACATCATTGAATAAAACAAAAATGCCTATTTTAACCTTTCACACTGTCCACTACATCATTTCACACTGGACGTTACAAAGCATCACAGTGGACGCTACAACGTTTCATACTGGATTATACAAAAGCAAATACTGGACACTAATTTGCTTTATAATTTACTTAAATGCATACACATGGCTATTATCGCGTATATCCTGCAGAAAATTATTTGACAACGAGTTTTATTTTTATCAGGTCAAATGTGTTCTTGTTCTGATAGTATAAAAAAACACTACTCCGCTTTTTTTTCCAGAAAGTATTCCGCTGCAATGTAGTCCGGACCGTTATTCCAAAGGTTGTAATTGTCGTCAAAAAGCATTTCGCCGGTCTTTGAATTCATAAGCAAGTCAAA
>NZ_DBKJ01000004.1:3731-8878 GCF_002297325.1 Treponema sp. UBA753
TTGCCGGCAAGAGCTGCAAGAGTTTCCATTGTGTACTCATTTTCGCTTGTTTTCACAGCCGTACCTGAATCTGATACAAATCCTCTTTCTGCATTTCATTCATACTAACGGCAAAAATATAACACTTTTATTAAAAAGTCAATTTGTAGTTTATTGGACAATAATAGCTGAAGTTTTTCAGCTATTCCATTCCGCATACACCTCCACCCTTTCCGCAATGAGAAAAATCCCAGCGTACTAAAAAAAGGCTTGGAGCTGTACACGTTTACGTCCCTACCGGACATCAATAAACAGTTGCAACGTATCTTATAGATTATAAATCAAATATTAAACCGCTGTCAATAAAGAAAATATCAAAGTTGTTTGCCATAATATTGTATATAAAGAAAACTGTAAGAATGCTTTAGTTGCTATGCAATTATTTTATGCGGTTTCACGTGCAATTTCCCAGATCAAAAAGGCATTGTTTTTAAGATACTTTTCCAAATCTAAAAGCTCGTCTTCTGAAAATCCGTATGACTTATTGAATGTATTGTTAGGCAGCTTTCCCTCGGCAAAATCAAATCCTCCTTTGTCATTTGGTCTTTCAAAGCGAAAGTCGATTTCGTCAAATATGCCGTTTTTGCGGATTTTTGAAAAAGTAAGAACTATGCCGTCAACAGTGCTGTAATAAATTCCCATAAAAACCTCCTTTCGATTAAATTCCAAAATATTTTACCCAGCGTGTGATTATTGTTTCGCGGTTTGCGTGTTAAACAGCCCACATCTCCTACACCGGCTGAACAAGGTCGTACATCAAGTCTATTTTTTTTACGTTTGGCATCATGTCAAGCTGGATTGTTACGCGGCATCTTTTTTTGTTGACTGCGATTATTTTTCCTTCAAGTCCTTGCAGAGGTCCTTCTACGACTACGATTTTTCTGCCCGGCTCAAAATATAGCTTTGAAAAGCCTAGCCGCTCTCCGCACCGCTTGAACTGCTCTACAACCGCAAGGTCTGTTCCTTTAAGCTCTGTTATGTCGCTGTTGGATTTTAAAAAGTGGTAGAAATTTTTTACTGTTTTTAAGGTTGTAACACATTCTGTGTTCAGGGAGTCCGCCTCTAAAAAAATATATCCTGGAAAAAGCGGCTCTTCAAAAGTCTTGCCTTTGCTTGTCCGCATCATTTTCTTAAAGAAGTAAAACTGTACTTTGCTGCTGTTTTCTGTTTCTGAAAGTCTAGTCGCCGCCTCTTCCTTGAATTTTTCTTCGCTTCCAGTCTGCACCATTATGCAGTAATTTTCCATTTTTGCTCCCCCAGTGAAAATTTTAGAAAAAAGTTTACCATTAAGATTTTTTATTTGCAATCAGTTCATTTTATGAATGATTTATCGCTGGTAAAATTATCCGTAGCAAAACGTATCAGTTTTTTTACCAAATTCGAGATTGCCTGATAATCTCTATTTTCCATTTTTGCATAGAGATAAAAGAAATTCGAACGGGGCTGTTCTGCATCAAAAAGGTTTATGGCATCTTTCAAGAAACTGACATTGCTCAAATTCGGAAAATATACATTGATTTCCTTAAAATCTTTTTTATTGAATCCTGTATTAAATTGATTTGCAGAAATCGTAACAAATTCAAATGGTATTCTCTGTTCGTTTGCAAAGTTTTCTAACAACTCAAGCAGAGCGATTGTACTATTCAATTCTCTTTGCTGTACTTTCTCATATCCAGGAAAAAAATCCAGTTTTAACTTTTGTTCCTTAAAATACTGCAATGCATCGGCATTTATTATTGGTAGCATATCAGCTATTTTTAATCCGTTCTCAATAGAAGTAAACCTATCTTCCAACTGTTTCAAAGCTTCCTTACTGATTGCATCTTGTTCAAACAAAATCTTATATTCAGATTCGGACTTCCAAAAACTTTTTTTTCTCGAACTTCGGTCAAAATATTCATTTATAATGGCATTCTCTGGCAGACAATTTTTAGCCGTTGCCAAAACATCCGAATCAGTAAGAAGCCGAATGTTAGTATTTAAATTAATATTGTTCTTTTCAAGGAAGTCTTTCAACAAAGTTTCGAAATCATAATCAAGCCACTTTAATACATTTTTGTTACTTGTATTACTTTTTATAAAGTCTATAAAAGATTTTACCTCAACATCATTGGAGCACCCTTTAACAGCTAGCGCATGGAATGAAAATATGGATATATTCTTCCTCTGATAATATTTTACGACTTCTGAAATGATATACTTTACAAGATAGTTCTCATATTGAATTACAGGATGATTTTGAATCCATTTGCGCTCCATGTCATGTGCAAGAATCACGCTTTCCAAAGTACTAAGAGCGGATTTGTTAAAAGCAAGCACCAGCTTTTTGGAAGAATTACTTTTCTTTGCTGCAACGCACACAGCAGAAAGCAAGCGTTTATAATCAATATCTACGCTACTAAAGCCTGTAACAAAACTGTCCCGCAAAAGATAATCAAGTTTATCAACATCTATTGTCTTTGAATTGAGCAATTCTACAAAACAGTTTTTGATACTGGATACATCAGAATTTTCGCTATATTTTAATCCAACAATGCACCGAGCAAAGAAAGATTTCTCTTCACTGTTTGTAAACAAATTCGGGAAAAATTTTAAGGAAGCAAATGCACTCATTATTTCATGAGGAGCACCAACAGAACGACCTTTCGAGTCACTGTCAAAACATTCGTCACCTACCTCTGCTTTCAGCTGCTCCCATATTGGATTCTGTTTATTCTCCAAATAAAAAGCCTCACCTGTATGAGAAAATGGAGCATGCCCTACATCATGCAGCAAACAGGCAAGCAGAAACAGATGTTTATACTTTTCTATTTTTTCTTTTCCAAATCCCTTAATTCTTAAAAAGTCAAATGAATTTACAAGAGACGCACTGGCTATCGTTCCTAAGTAATAAACACCTAATGAATGAGTAAATCGATTGTGAGTAGATGTAGGAAAAACCGAAGAATAGCTTGTTTGTACAATATCACAAAGACGGTGAAATTCGGCACTATTTAAAATTGTGGTTATATCAGAATCCTCGACTTTGATATAACCATAAAGAGGGTCTTTTATTTTTGTTATGTCGCTCATTTAACCTTTTGCTTCGTAAAAGCCGAAAGAAGGTCTTTTGACATATACGTCAGAAATCTTGCAATTAAAATATTCTTCTCTACTTTCAAATGTAAGATAGTATCATCATTAATAAGGTCAAAACAATCGGAAAAGTTCCTTACCATTTCCAAAGCATAATGCTCCGAGCAAAGAATAACAGCAGAGATATGGCTATCTTCAAGAATTTTTGTTACCTTGATTCCATATTGAGATAACTCGTCCAAAGTAACATCTTCCTTATCAAATGCAATAAATGCGGCTGCGGCCAGATATTCCATGCCTATGAATCTACACATTTCGTCTTTAAACCTCTAAAGTAAGTTCTGATTAGTATAAACTTATTATTGTCTGTTGACAAGGTAAAAACTAAGATTTTGTTCAATTTATGAATATTCTGTAATTCTTGTTTTTTTTACCTTCCCCCATTCAAAACCCTAAATAAAGGCGGACAAATTTTCTTAATCACAATCCCGATTCCGGTTCCGATAACGATTGTTAAGAAAGTCGGGATAAAATATTGGCACAAGCTCCAGGATGTGTTCTTTATCGGAAAGAACAAAATCCACAGTTTTGAGGTATATTCGTTTACAAGCGGAGCATGAATTGCAAACAGGAAAAACGAAAAGCCTGCAAGGTATGAGTAAAGCGAATACAATTTTTCTTTACGCACAATGACGGCAGAAAACTTTATCACAATCACACAGGAGAAAATTACCATAAAGTTACGCGAAGTGGTATGTTCTCCGCCGCCAAGCGTAAATGCAAATATAACAGAAACCACAAAGAGCGAGAGTATTTCCTTCCACTGGATTCTGTCAATCTTCTGGAATAATGGAACGTCATACATTCCCCAATACAAGCCAGCTATATAAAAGAAGAAAGCCGTTGTCTCGACAAAATACATGCGGACAGGAATTATAAAGATTGTAAAAGCATATGCAAAAAAGCCGGCTGGAAACTTCTTGATAAGGGCTTTTATCACAGGCGAAACAACAACAAGAATCATAAGGTCTCTAATAAACCAAAACTGCGCAGCAAATTCTGGAAAATCAAAACCGCTCCCATCTAGATTCGGCTTGTACCCCAAGACCTTGTGAACCCAATCCAAAACAGTCCATGTAAGGCAAGTATTTTCTGGATGACCAAGAAACTGCGGAGCTATTCTTGCTACAATCAATTTTAGCCCACCATAGAAAAAAAACAAGAAGTGACATCCAAAGCACATACGGCAACAAAAGAGATTTTGCCCGCTTCTTTAGAAGAACAAGATAACTGTCATTCTTCTTCGCCTGCAAAAAAGCCGCAAACATAAAAAACAACGAAACTGCACAACGTGATATTCCAAATGTTATAAAGATTTTTACCCAATGCACAAATGAGTTTTTCACAAAAAGAGGTGGCATGTCACCATTATCCATAATTCTCTGAATTGATTGAGGTGTGTAACAGTTATGAATGAATACGACAAGAACGATTAAAAGAAATCTAAGCGAAGTTATACGGCGAGAAGTATCACTATCTATTGTTGAGTTACCGTTTCGTCCGTTTTATTACAAGCATCCTTTGACATTTTTCCTCCAAGATTTTGTAATTCTACTTCAATTTTTTGTCGAAAAAAAATCCTGCCAGTAAAAACCAGCAGGATTTAATTTTTATATTTCAGTTCCGCTTCCTATAAAGCAGCCGATTCCTTCTGTAATAAAGAGCTTTCTAAGCTTGACCACAATCTGCTTGATTTTTTCAGCTTCTTCTTCGCTGCAGTAGATTATGTACATTGTGTTGAGCTGCGGCCAGACTGCGTCTCCTAAATGCGGATTGCTGTAGCCTGCTCCCATTACAGGGGAAATTTTTGTGTAGTGCTTGCCTACTTTGTTTTTTTCAAATTCCTCGGCAAAGTCTTCTTCCAATGCCTGGGAACAGATTATTTCTACACGCACGCGCTGTATATTTTTTTCGTATTCATCAGCCATAATTTTCCTCCAATAAAAAGCTAAGCGTTGTTTGCTTCAAGGGGC
>NZ_DBKJ01000068.1:0-32804 GCF_002297325.1 Treponema sp. UBA753
CATTAAATCATAAAACTCGAAGTTTGGGCTAATAAGAATATTGTGATTAACAGATTAAAGGATAAACTTTCTTCTTTAGATAATATCACTGAAGATTCAGAATTGTGGGAATATGGTGCATCTTGTTATGGAAATCCTTCGTCGATTTTGGGTTGTTGTGAAGAAGATGATTATGGAGACGAGTCATGGGCTTGAGTATGTGAGAAAAATTGTTAGATTTTTCCAATCCTTATGGCAATTTTAAATAATGTTTGTATTACAATTTGAAACTTCAAGTCTTTATTCCCCTAATTGCAGTTTTGCCATTGTTGTAATATAATCTATGCACACTATTTAATAGAGGAAACCATGCCTAAGATTGAAGTCAACGAAAAACTTTTTTTTAATTTGCTTGGAACTAAATACGACTGGGATACTTTTGAAAAGAAGCTTACATTTGCAAAAGCCGAACTTGACGAAAAGCCCGATGAATCTGCTCCAGAAAATGAGCGTGTTATAAAAATTGAACTGAACGACACAAACCGTCCTGACTTGTGGTCTGCCGGCGGAGTTGCAAGATGCCTTCGCGAGCACGAAGGAAAAGGCCATTCAGACTACAGCAAATTCATGTCGGATGAAGGGAAGCTAAAAGACACAGGAAATCGTCTTGCTGTTGTTGATCCGGCTTTAAAGCATATCAGGCCGTTTATGGTTTCTTTTGTTATAAGCGGAAAACCTATAGACAATGCGATGCTTATTGACATTATGCAGACTCAGGAAAAGCTTGCCTGGAACTTTGGGCGCAAAAGAAAAACAATTTCAATGGGCGTTTACCGCGCAGCAAATTTAAAGTGGCCGGTTCATTTTGTTGCAGCTGATCCAGACAAGGTAAGTTTTGTTCCGCTTCAGGGTGAAGAAAAACAGACTTGCCGTGAAATCCTTCAAAATCATCCAAAGGGAAAAGAATACGGCTGGATTTTAAAGGATTTTGAAAAATATCCGGTTTTGCAGGACGATTCTGGCGAAATTATGAGCATGAGCCCTATAATCAACAGCGCGACTTTGGGACAGATTGAAGTTGGCGACAAGGATTTGATGGTTGAGCTTACCGGCGTTGACATGAAAGACTTGATGCTTGCTGCGAATATTGTTGCCTGTGATTTTGCAGACGCAGGTTATGAAATTCTTCCTGTAAAAGTTCACCACGAATATGACACTGGATTTGGAAACGATGTTGTCATTCCTTATTATTTCCAGCAGACAGCAAAAGCCCGACTTTCTGCAATAAACAAAAAGCTTGGCAGTTCTCTTTCCGAGGACGAAGTGAAAGATGCTCTTGTGCGCATGGGAAGCAAAGTTGATGTTTTGAATGAAAACGGCGAAACTGTTTTTGTTGTGCATCCAGCTCCTTACCGCAACGACTTTTTGCACGAAGTTGATGTTATTGAAGATGTTATGATTGGAAAAGGCCTTGATTTCTTTAAGCCTGAAAAACCAAACGACTTTACAATCGGACGTCTTTTGCCAATTACCGTTTACAGCCGCAAAGTAAAAAATATTATGGCTGGAATCGGCTATCAGGAAATGATTTTCAATTACCTTGGTTCAAAGAAAACCTACATTGACAACATGGGAATCGATGGAAAAAATGTAATTGAAATTGCAAATCCAATGAGCGAAAACTATCAGTTTATCCGTCCGTCAATTATTGCATCTCTTTTTGAAGCCGAAGCCCAAAGCGGAAACGCAGTTTATCCTCACAAGATTTTTGAAGTCGGAAAAATTGCATTCATCGATGAAAGTGAAAATACCGGCACAAAGACAATTCAGAGCCTTGGATTTCTTACAGCTTCCAACAATGCAAACTTTAACGAAGCTGCAAGCGAAGTGAGCACAATTCTTTACTATCTTGACCATAAATATGAAGTTCAGGAAACAAATGATCCTCGCTTTATTCCGGGGCGTCAGGCTGGAATTATGGTGAACGGAAAGCAGGCTGGAATTTTTGGAGAAATTCATCCGCAGATTCTTGAAAATTGGCAGGTTGGAGTTCCTTGTGTGGCAGGAGAAATTGATCTTGAATATCTTATGGCGACAGAGCCTAAGGAGCACACTCAAAACATTCAGCCAAAAGAAGAGCACAAGCCTGAATCTTCTGCGCCAAAAATTGACCCGGTTGAATATTTTAACAAGCACATTGAGCTTAAAGTTGCAAAGATTTTGAGCGTGGAAACAAATCCGCAGGGCGACAAGCTTTACATTGAGCATCTTGACGACGGAAGCGGAACAGAGCGCATTATTCAGTCTGGCTTGCGTCCTTATTTAAAGGAAGAGGAGCTTTTGGGAAAACATGTTATTATTGCCGCTAACCTTGCTCCAAGAAAAATGAAGGGCGTTGAAAGCCGCGGAATGCTTCTTGCCTCTGACTATGTGGAAGACGGCGTTGAAAAAGTTGAGCTTTTGACAGCTCCTTGGGCAGCTCCTGGAACTCAAGTTGTTCTTGAAGGCTTTGAACCTTTTGAAAAGCCTTCAAAAATCGGCATAGACAAGTTCTGCAAAGTTGAATACAAGATTGTAAACAAAATGGCGCAAGCCGCCGGAAAAAATCTTGTTGCTGCAGGCAAGCCGATTGTAATGGAAAAAACAGTCAACGCGGATATTGAATAGTTTAAAACAAGCTGAATTATTGTATTAAGTATAAAAAAAGCAAAAGACCGTCCGAAAGGGCGGTCTTTTTTTTTGTATAAAAGAAAAAATGTCATTTAAAACAAACGCAGTAACCTAAAAAAACACGCCGAGTTTTCTAAAATTCTCGGCGTGAAATTTAAAAAGTACGGCGTGTTTTTAATAAATTCTCGCCGAGAATTTGCATTTATTTTTACCTAATCTGACCGTTTCCATCGATTAGGAATTTTGTCGTGGTCAAGGCTTCAGCTCCCATAGGACCTCTGGCATGAAGTTTTTGTGTGCTGATTCCAAGTTCCGCTCCAAATCCAAAAATTCCGCCATCTGTAAATCTTGTGCTTGCATTTACGTAGATGCAGGCTGCGTCAATTTGCTGCTGGAACATAAGGGCGTGGCTTCTGTCATTTGTGGCAATGCATTCGCTGTGCTTGGTGTTGTGTGTGTTTATAAATTCAATTGCCTGCTCTGTGGATTCAACTTGTCGGACGGCAACAATAAAGTCAAGAAATTCAAATCCAAAGTCGGAATCAACTGCTTCCTTTAAATTTTTGTAGCCTGCATTTTGCAAAACAGAATGGCATTCCTTATCTGCTCGGATTTGAACTTTTTCATCAAATTCCTTTGCAAGAAGCGGAAGAAATTCTTTTAGAACTTTTCTATTTACAAGGATTGTTTCAATTGCGTTACAAGCTCCCGGACGCTGCATTTTGGAATTCTGCGCAATTTTAGCTGCGTTTTCAAGATTCGCGCTTTTATCAACATAAAGGTGGCAGACTCCGGCTCCAGTTTGAATTACCGGAACTTTCGCATTTTCAACAACAAGATTTATGAGTTTTGCAGAGCCGCGTGGAAGAACTACATCGATTTTGCCGACTGCATTGAGAATTTCGTTTACTTCGGAATAACTGCCGGATTCACACAAATACAAAGCAGACTCAACGCCGTTTTTTCCGGCATTTTTTAAGCCTTCTTTGATTGCCTTTACAATGGCTTTGTTTGAATTAAGCGCAGAAGAAGAACCGCGTAAAAGGATAGAATTTCCGCTTTTGTAGGCAAGCGCAAACGCATCCGCTGTAACGTTCGGACGGCTTTCGTAAATAATTGCAGCGACTCCAAGCGGAACTCTTACTTGGCGGATTTCCATTCCGTTCGGAGCTTTCCAGCCGTCAACAATTTTGCCAACTGGATCTTTTTGCTGAATTACAGTTTTGATTCCGTCTAAAATATCATTGAATTTTTTTTCGTTTAGAGCCAGACGTTCAACAAGGGATTCTAGAGTTCCTTTTGCGCGCGCGTCTTCCACATCGGTTTGGTTTGCGCTTAGGATTTCCTGCTTGTTTTTTAAAATTGCCTCAGAAACACATTTTAACGCATTGTTTTTCTGAAGCTCTGTATAAAGCGCAAGTTGTGCCGCTCCTTTTTTTAATTCAGCGCAAATTGAATCAAGCTCCATGAAATTCCTCTAATAGTTTGCCAAAAAATAAATTCCAAGCAAAATGGCAATTCTTGTGCGTTCACTTGACCACTGCGCATCCCGCGGAAGGCTTTTTACATACCACCAGAAAATTCCAAATTCCGGATCGATTCTAAGCGCGTATTCTGGAAAATCTTTTGCTTTTGCCTGATTTCCGAACATAAGGTAAACAACATTGTCTAAAATAGAAAAAAACTGCGGATAAGCCTGAACATAATCTTTTGAATTTAACTGAACGCGGAATTCTTCAAGCTGATAAAGAATCTGCGCCTTAAGCTCTTCGTCGGATTTTTCAACCCAAGTTTTCTGAATTAAAAGCACAAGATTATTGTTAAAGCTGGAAACAAGTTTTGATTCCGTATCTGAATTTTTATCAGCGATTTTTTTGAATGTCTGCCCTGCGCCAAAAATATCTGCAAGCTGTACAGAAGAAGAAAGGGCTGCGTCATCCGAACTGGATTCAATAAGATTTTTCAACGCCTTGAGCGAATTACCATCCACAAATTTTTCTATAAGATTTTCTGACATAGGAACATTATAAATTTTTGCTTTCGTTGTTGCAATGGGTATTTTATATTGAAGAATTTATTGTATTAGCGTAAATATTCAAATAAAAATAAAGGGAAAGAATTTAAAATAGCGATTTTTTCTCTAATTAAATATTTGCTTAGCTGTTTGTTAAATATATTAAGTTGATTGATTTTGTCTTTTATAGCAGGAATTTCATTAATACTATGGCATATATAATTGGCTTTTTTTATATTTAAGTCTTTTACATGATTCCAATTTGATCTGACTTTATTGATTTCTTCTTCATCAATTACCTTGTTTGAGTTTTTAGGTAATTTGATTTCTTTTTCTCTATTTAAATCAAAAGTAATAAATCTTAAGTTTTGATAATACGAATTTTTAGCTGCTTCTTCCTTGAATTTTTTGCCAACAAACATATCTGTTTCATAATTGATATAATTTTCATCTGGCAATTTTTTCTTAAAATATCGGATAGATTCAACCATTGGATAGTCTATATAAAGCTTTCCTTTTTCGGTTTCATTATTAAAATATTCAAGAAGTTCTTTTATTTGATTGTTTTGTTCATCTACAGAAAGTTTGTTAAAATTGTCTTTTTGTTTTAAATCATAGTCGAAAAAGAGATATATTTCAGAAATTGAATCACTGCTTTTTACTTTATTAAGTTCATCATGTTTGTTTTTTGATGATTTTAGTTGTTCTTGTAAAACACTGACTATATCTGCAGAACCTCCGAAAATATCCAATTCTTTCATTTTCTTATAAAGTGAATAAATGTTGCTGCAATAAGAAACAATAATATCGTCTTCTATTGAGTTTGAGAGAAACAAATATTTCATTGTTTTATATAAAGCAGGCTCTCTTATTTCGCCTTCAAAGATAAAAAGAATCATTTGCCAAATGTGCCGCCACGATAGAGTTTTTCAAGATTATGACCAAGACGCAGCTCTTTCATTGTTGCATTATGAGCATTTACAATTTTATTTTTTGAACAAATATAAAAACAATCTGGTCTAAGCAAATCATTTGTGAATAAAGATGTATTGTGCGTTGTAAGAAGAACTTGGCAATTGCAAGCTCGTAGTTTTTCAACAACAATTCTTGCTAATTCAAAATGATAGAAAGCATCAAATTCATCTATAAAAATAAAAGATGGACATTTTTCTGGAACAGAGACATCTTCAAGCCAATAATATACTAAAAGCAAAGAACTCATTCCTGATGAACATGCCAAGCCAAAATCCAGTTTATTTTTATCATTGTATTTTATTAGTAATTGTTCTGTGCCATTAAAAATTCTATGGTCAAGTTCATCTTCAAAGCCAGCTTCTTTAAAGAAAGCCTGCAAGTCTTTAAAATGTCCACGTTTTACAATTTCACTGAAAATAGCTTGACCGGGATTTGGTGTATAACCTATAAACTCACGGGTTTCCAAAGACCAAAATAAGAGCATTTTATTAACAAAAGAAAATAGTTGATTAAATGCTGTATTTTCATCATTTTCTTTTAAAATGACATTCGATTTTATAAATCTTAATGCAGAGAAATTAAGTTGTGTTAAATCGATTTTTACATTTTCTGCACCTTCAAGACTTAGAAAAAGTTTATGCTTGTCTTTTAATCGGTCGTATTCAATTACTGTTTTACCATTGATTGTTAATCTTTCGGAAAGAATAGTTCTAACATCAGATTTTGAATATGAATAAATAATTTCTGATTTTCCAAAAACAAAATTATATTCAAAAAGGCTTAATTGATTATTAGTCTTGCGGTTAAGATAATTTATATAGTTTCTTGGATTTACAAAATTATCTGTAAGATTGGCTACAATATCAAAAATTGCAAGACCAAGAGAAGATTTTCCACTGGCATTTTTACCGTACATTACAGCTGTTTTTACAATGCCATTCTTTATAGTTTCTGTATTGAATGAGTAATTTCCTATAGCAGAAAAATCTATTGTTACAGGTTTTTCAAAAGCTTTAAAGTTACTTAGTGTTAGTGACTTGAGCATATTTATACTCCAATTTGAATATAACATATTATCGGAATAAATTTCTAAAAAAACAACCCCCGCCGTAATTTTTTTACGGCAAATATATGGTAAAAAAAATATATTACAGTTTTTTGTCTAAATGTTTGTCTCGATGCATAACTAGAAAAAAGTCTATGCGCAAATCCAAATTTAAACGATAAAAATATCTATGCCAAAACTATTATCTTCTTAGTCATATTTTGTAAAAAAGGAAGAACGGCATGATGAAAATGACAAAAGTTGTAATACCTGTTTTTTTATTTGGATTTTTAGGATTGTTTATATTTTCCTGTTCTAATGGTTCAGGCGGTGGTTCTGGAGATGATTCGTATTATGCGCCTGCAACGCCATCTTCAAATACTGGAAATTCATCAAACAATGGTGATAATACTGAAGAATTGCCTACAAACTACATAGACTCTCCGTATATTTTAAAAGCTGGGACAGATGGAAGCGCGGGAACGGAAGCAACTTATGTGCTTTTTGGAGAATGGCCGCAAACTGTAAAAACGCAGGATGTTGAAATTACAGAAGCAATTGACCAAGATAAACATCTTTATTTAGGTAGTGACGGCTGTAAATATTTTAAGATGCAGGCAAATCCAAATGCCTATAATGATGGGCTCTTCTCTGATGGTTCTAGTATAGTAGATGGGACTGAATATTACTTTAAAGTTGAACCAATAAAATGGATTGTTGTTACAAATGACTACAATGGAACGGGAAATGCTCTCCTATATTCTGAAAAAATTTTGATTTCAGGAATTCATTATGATATGACTATTTATTGGCTGCGGGATAATAGCGAAAATAATTTTGTATTTAAACGTTCGTCTTCTAAAGATAAAAATATTTATCCGTCAAACTATGAATATAGTTTTGTAAGGGCTGTGTTAAATGGCTTAAGCTATATAAGCCATTATGGAAATACACTGATTGATTCTTATAAAATTGACTCTTATGAAATAAAGTTCAAGGACAATGGATTTTTGCAGAATGCATTTTCTTCTGAAGGTCAAAATTTAATTGCAACAACTTATGTTTATAATGGTTCAGAGTCAATGAGATATTATTCAGGTACCAAAGTAGCGGACGGAGAAGAATCAGAAACAATCGATTTAAGGTGTAATGATACAAATGATAAAATTTTCTTGTTAAGTAAAAATGATTTAATTAAGTTTAAAGAAAAAACAAAATATAGCGATGATCGCTCTTCATCAGACCTTGCAAAAGCAAGCAATTTATATTCTCAAAAAAGCTATTTTACACGGACACCTGTCAAAGAAAAAGTTGATTATTATGAGAGATTTATCAATTCTGAAAACAGGGAAAATCGTTATTTTAATGTATATCTAAGTTCACTAGAAGAAGTTACTTCAGGAAGTACAAACTTTTCAGGCATTTGTCCTGCTCTTACAATCAAACTTGATTAATTAAGTTTCAAATATTTTACATAATTCCCCACTGCGATAACTGAACTTTTCACCCATTTCGTAGTGGGGTTCATTTAAAAAGTATTATTTCAAAATTTTTCCATATCCACTAAAATAAAAAAGATTGCTAAAAAATTCTTGCGGGTTTTGCTATGTTTGCTTTCTTGATGAAAAAGAATTGTTGGGTTTTATCAGTCTTGTTTTTTGTTTGCGGCGAATTTTTCTTTGCACAGGAAAATTCAGTGCAGGTTTATTATTGGCAAAGTTCAGACAGCGAGTTTTCTTCTGACTTTGCATTTCCTTCCGAATGTAAAAAAAGCGGATTTCGTTTTTCGCCGGGATTTGTAAAAGGTACTCTTTGGTGCGCCGTTCAGCGAAAAAATCCACAGAAATTTCCTGCGCAAATTCTTGACCTTGGTCCTGAAATTGTTGATTCCGTAGAACTTTATGTTTTTGAAAATGGCAGCTGGAAAAAAAGCAGCGTTGCAGGAAGAACGGTTTTCAATTCGCAAAAACCAATAAAATCCTGGAGAGTTTTCCTTGAAATTCCAGAAGGACATTTTTTTGATGAATGCTACATTTTAAAGATTAAGAATTCGGATTCAACTTCTTGCATATTCCGTTTTTTTACAATGGAGCGTTTTTTTGAGCAGACAGAGCATTTTTCATTTGTGCATATAATATTTTTTTGCGTTATGCTTGTTACGGCGGCAGCTCTTTTTGTTTTGTTTGCAAGTCTAAAGGAAAAACTTTTTTTGTATCTGGGCATTATGACTTTTGCGTTTTTTCTTTATCAACTTGCAATGAAAGGATTTGGCTGCACATACATTTGGAACGCTTTTTGCCAGAAACTGTTTTTTGTAAGATTCGGCTACATTGTGTGCGCCATTGGACTTTGTTTTTCGCAGATTTTGTTTTTGGAAAATCTTTCACTTGAAAAAAATTGGTTGTGTAAAAGAATTCTCGGCTTGATTTTATTTGTCTGCTTAGTTTCTGTTTTTCTGTACGGATTTTGCGATGATGTAAAAGTTCCATATATTGCGACAATTTGCTTTTTGATTTTGGGCTGCGCATTTTGCAGCGCGCTTCTTGTGCATTCATTTTTTAAAATAAAAAATATTCCGTCGCTTTTGATTTTTTCTTGGGTTCCGCTTTTTGTTTATATAATTTTCAGGCAGTCATTGCATCTTTTGCGTCTTAAATTCAATGTGAACTTTCTTTCTGTTTTTGACAATGACTATTATTTTGGCTACGACATTTGCTTTGTTTCTCATATTCTTATTTACGGCGTAAGCATTTTTGTAAAAGTCAGGCAAAGGCAAAATGAATTTAACATGCTTAGGGAATCTTCGTATTTCTTAAAGTCTTCAGCGCATGAACTTTTAGCTCCGGTTACGATTATTCAAAACTCTGTTGAAGAAATGGAAAACATTGTAAATGAATTTTTTAGGCAAAATAATTTCCGTGGGGGGGGGCTTTAAAGAATTTTTTTGCCTGTGTAAAAAGCACGGATTGGAACATACAAAGAATAAAAAACATTGCGCTCATGGTAAACTCTCTTGAACGGCAGGAACAAAATATTCAGGAAGCTGCAAAAATAAAGTCCGCGGTTTTTGTTATGAATTTGTTTAGGCAATGTCTTGACAACTTTATTTCCTATGCGCGGATAAAAGGAATTGAAATTTCGTGGACTTATTCATGCGGCGAAGAACTTTGCGTTTTGATTTTTCCTTTGTTTTTGGAAACTGTTTTTATAAATCTGATTGACAATGCGATAAAATATTCCGTGGAAAAAAATAAAATTGACGTGAGCATTGAATGGGACACTTTGAGCAAAACACTGGTTTATAGAGTTTCAAATTTTTCTGAAAATATTTTGGAGCAGAACATTGAGCAGCTTTTTGCGTTTGGCTTCCGAGGAAAAAATATTTCAGAAAATATTGCTGGAATGGGAATCGGGCTTAATCTTGTGCGGCGGATTTGCAAATTGTATAACGGAAACTGCAATGCGGTTTGTGTTCCTGTTTTTAAGGATGGAAAAAATTTGCACAAAGTTGTTTTTGAAGCCCGCTTGCCTCTTGAAATTGTTTCCGGCAGCACTGATGAAAATTACGTTCAAAAGACGGAGCAGCTTTTCTATGAAAATGAACCTGAACTGAATATTTCCGCGCTTCAAAATTATGATTTTTTGCAAATAATGCAGGGCGTAAAAATTCTTTGTGCCGAAGACAATCTTTCGCTTTTGGAAAATATTCAAAATATGTTCAAGCCTTACTGCACGGTTTTTGCTGCTTGCAATGGAAAGGATGCTCTTGAAAAAATAAAGAAAGAAATTCCAGATTTAATAATTTCGGATATGGTTATGCCGGTTATGGACGGAAAGGCTTTTTTTGAAATTTGCCGCAAGGACGAAAATCTAAAGACAATTCCATTTTTGTTTTTAACGGGCGTGCAGGATTCCAAGCTTCGTCGTGTTTCAATTAAGGAAGGCGCGGTGGATTATATTTTTAAGCCTTTTTCACAAATGGAACTGCTTTTAAAAGTCTATTCGGTTTTGTCTTTAAAAATAAATGTTAAAAAAGATTTTGCAAGGACAATAACTGATTTTATAAACAAGACAGCAGAATCTTCTTATGGCGGCAAATTGAATTCAGACTTGACATTCGTGCCTGCCGTTGATTCAAGAGAAAACAGAATTTGTGCTTATAAAAAATTCGGCTTGTCGTCAAGGGAAATTGAAATCGCTGAGCTTTTGCTAAAGAATCAGACTAACAAGCAAATTGCAAAGGAACTTTTTATTGCTACCAGCACTGTTGCAACTCATATTCAGCATATATATGAAAAATTCGGTGTAAAAAATAGAACCGAATGGATTCAGGCAGTTATGAGCTTGTAGCTGAATTTATTTTAAATGGAGTATGCGCTGATTTCTTGAGCCGCGGAATTGCAGTGAAATATCCTTGAGTTCTTCTATAAAAGGTCCATCCACAAGAACATCAATGCAGCTTAAAAATTGCTCTGTAAAGTCGCAGTGCTTTTTTCCGCAGGAAGGAAGAATGTCCTTGTCGTAAACGTAGCCTGTGTAGCACCAGATTGTTTTTTTTGGAAACATTTTTTTTACTTTTGATAAAAACGGCGCAAGAACTTTCTGGTTTTCAGGCTCGAACGGCTCTCCTCCAAGAACTGTAAGTCCTGAAATAAATTCCTTTGAAAGAGCTTCGGTTATTTCGTTTTCTGTTTCTTCTGTAAAAAGTTTTCCGTACTGAAAATCCCAAGTGCATTTGTTAAAGCAGCCCGGACAATGAACTCTGCATCCTGAAACAAAGAGGGAAACTCTAACGCCCTCTCCGTTTGAGATGTCGAATTTTTTAATTTCTCCGTAGTACATTTACAAATGAAGCACACGCTCTTTTATTTCCTGTGTGCGTCCCTGATTCCAGTATTGTGTTCCAATGTAGCCGCAGGTTCTTCTTGCAACGTTCATTGTGGCCTGGTCGTGGTTTTTGCAGTTTGGACATTCCCAGATTAATTTTCCATCGCCGTCTGTTGCAATTTGAATTTCGCCTGTGTAGCCGCATTTTTGGCAGAAGTCGCTTTTTGTGTTCAGCTCTGCGTACATTATGTTGTTGTAAATGTGCTTTAAGAGAGCCATTACAGCTGGAATGTTGTTTTCCATATTCGGAACTTCAACGTAGCTTACAGCTCCTCCCGGTGAAAGTCTTTGGAATTCAGATTCAAATGAAAGCTTTGTAAATGCGTCGATTTTTTCTGTTACATTTACGTGGTAGCTGTTTGTGATGTAGTTTTTGTCTGTAACGCCTTCAATTATTCCGAATCTTCTTTTAAGGCACTTTGCAAATTTGTAAGTTGTGCTTTCAAGCGGAGTTCCATAGACGGAATAGTCGATATGCTCGGCTTCCTTCCACTTTTTGCAGGCTTCATTCAAGGCTTTCATTACATTGAGCGCAAAAGGTTTTGCATCCGGATCTGTGTGGGATTTTCCGGTCATATAGCGCACGCATTCGCAAAGTCCGGCATATCCAAGGGAAATTGTTGAATATCCGTTGTACAAAAGCTTGTCGATAACTTCACCTTTCTTTAATCTTGCCAATGCTCCGTTTTGCCATAGAATTGGCGCGGCATCAGATTTTGTTCCAAGAAGGCGTTCGTGGCGGATTCTAAGCGCTCTGTGGCAAAGTTCAAGGCGTTCCTGAAGAAGCTGATGGAATTTCATCATGTCGCCACCAGAAGAGCAGGCCACATCAACAAGGTTCAGCGTTACAACTCCTTGATTGAACCTTCCGTAGTATTTTGGCTTTCCAGTCAAGTCCAAGTAAGGCGTTAAAAATGAGCGGCAGCCCATGCAAGGATAGCAGTTTCCGTTTCCTTTTGCATCGATTTTTAGCTCCAGCATTTTCTTTTCGCTGATGTAGTCTGGAACCATTCTGCGCGCGGTGCATTTTGCGGCAAGCTCGGAAAGATAATAGTATGGAGAGCCTTGTTCCACGTTATCATTTTCAAGGACATAAATAAGCTTTGGGAACGCTGGAGTAATCCAGGCGCCTTTTTCGTTTTTTACTCCCTGATAACGCTGCTTGAGAACTTCTTCTATAATCAGCGCAAGGTCGGCTTTTTCCTGCTCGTTTTTTGCTTCGTTCAAGTACATGAAAACCGTTACAAAAGGAGCCTGGCCGTTTGTTGTCATAAGAGTTATGACCTGATACTGGATTGTCTGAACTCCGCGCTTGATTTCGTCTTTTACGCGCTGTTCAACCATATAATCAAACTGCTCTGAAGAAACCTGAAGTCCTGTGGCTTTGATAAGTTCTGTTGTTTCTGCCATGATTTTTTTGCGGCTTACGTCTACGAAAGGAGCAAGGTGAGTGAGCGTAATGCTTTGTCCGCCGTACTGGCAGCTGGCGACTTGCGCTATAATCTGTGTGGCTATATTGCAGGCTGTTGAAAAAGAATGCGGACGGTCAATTTTTGTTCCGCTGATTACAGTTCCGTTTTGAAGCATATCTTCAAGGTTTACAAGGTCGCAGTTGTGCATGTGCTGGGCAAAATAATCTGCATCATGAAAATGTATGATTCCCTCGTCATGGGCTTTGCAAATATCCGGATCCAAAAGAAAACGGCGTGTAATGTCTTTGCTGACTTCTCCTGCCATATAATCGCGCTGCACGGAAACTACGGTCGGATTTTTATTTGAATTTTCCTGCTTGACTTCTTCGTTATTTTCTTCAAGAAGGCTCATTATTTGCTGGTCGGTTGTATTTTCCTTGCGCAAAAGCTGATGGCGGTAGCGGTAGGTTATATAAAGCTTGGCAACTTCATAAGCGCCATTCTGCATGATTCCGTTTTCAACAAGATCTTGAATGTCTTCAACATTAAGAGCGTGTCCTGAATTATGGCATTCGATTTCAATATCATCAACAATGGATTCAATTTGGCTTTCTTTAAGGCGCTGTGATTCTCTTACCTGCTCATTTGCCTTTCTTATTGCCGTTGAAATTTTATTGCGGTCATAAACAGCTTCCGCACCACTTCTTTTGATGATTTTCATGCTTTTCCCTCTTTTTTTTTTAACACCGTTGTCTATATATGGTGTTAAAAGTGCCTTTAGTATACTAGCAGTAGTGTTTTCAGTCAATAAAACGAACTTTTGGCGTAAATCAAAGAATTCTATAAATAGGCGGTTTATGCGTGATTCTTGGGGGCAGATTTTTTTTGTTTTTTTTAACTGCGGAATTAAGGGAAAATCTTTAAAAGTAAGGGTACAAAAACGAATATAATTCTAAAAATTCCACATAATTAGTTGAATTGTCATACTTTTGTAGTATTAAGGCGTTTTTAGAGTCTATTCTATAAGAAAACAGCGCACTTTATGGTTTTCTGAAATCTGCTTTAAAGGCGGAATTTCAGAGCGGCATTTTTCCTGTGCTTTTGGGCATCTGTGGGCAAACGGACAGCCAGAAAGACTTTCAAGCAATGTTTTCATTTCGCCTGTTTTTTCAACTTGAAATTTTCCGCCTGCTCCGGCAAAAAGTGTCTGCGTGTATGGATGCAAGGCTTCCTTGTAAAGATTTTTCGCTTCTGCTTCTTCTACAATCATTCCGCGGTACATTACGCCGATTGTGTCGCAAAAATAGCAGGAAACTTTTAAATCGTGGGCAATAAACAAAAATGAAAGTCCGCGTTTTTTCCTTAAATCCTGCAAAAGATTCAGAATTTGTGCCTGAACAGAAACATCCAGCGCGCTTACAACTTCATCGCAAATCAAAAGTTCCGGCTCAAGAATAAGTCCGCGTGCAATTGAAATGCGCTGCCTTTGTCCGCCTGAAAATTCCTGCGGCCGTCTGTCCAAATCCGCTTTGTCTAGCCCGATTTCTTCAAGCAAGGCGGCGGCTTTTTCACGTGCCTGTTCTTTTCCCTGCCAATGCGATGAGTATTTTAAAGGCGATGATAAAATGCTTGCAATTGTCATTCGCGGATTCAGCGAGCGTGAAGGGTCTTGAAAAATGTATTTTACTTTTTCCCTATATGCGGAAAGAGCTTTTTTGTCCAGATTTGCGACTTCAATAGGTTCTGTTTTTTCCTGCGGATTGAAATAAATTTTCCCAGAATCAGCATCGTACATTTTTACTAAAAGCCGGGCTGTTGTTGTTTTTCCGCAGCCGCTTTCGCCTACAAGTCCGTAAGTTTTTCCGCGCTCAATTTCAAATGAAACTCCGTTTACCGCATAGACTTGCTTGTTTTTTTTTGCAAAGAATCCAGCGTCAAGTCCAAAGTGTTTTTGCAGGTTTTCAGCGCACAATATTATATCTTTTTTCATATAAAACTAATCCTTTTTATATCATTTTATAGCATTTGAAGTTTTCTTTTTCGCATTCATCTTTTCTAAAGCCGCATCTTGGAGCAAACGGACAGCCGCTTTCAGGAGATGCAGGATCTGTAACTCTTCCTGGAATAGAAGAAAGCACTTGCTCCGTGTAGTGGCTTCCGAATTTCGGCGTGGAAGCTAAAAGTGCCTTTGTATAAGGATGCCGCGGATTTTTTATTATTTGGGCAGAAGTTCCTTTTTCCATGATTAGTCCGCCGTACATTACAATTATGTTGTCGCAAAGCGAAGCTACAAGGTCAATGTTGTGGCTTATAAAAATTATTGAAAGTCCGCGCTTGTTTCTTAAGTCTGCCAAAAGCTCCACGATTTGCGCCTGAATTGTAACATCGAGCGCAGTTGTAGGCTCGTCCGCAATGAGAAGGTCGCAGCCTTGTGCCAATGAAAGCGCAATGCTGATTCTTTGAAGCTGTCCTCCTGAAAACTGGTGCGGAAAATTCTTTAGGCGCTTTTCTGCGTCTGGAAGTCCCACTTCATTTAAAAGTTCTATAGCGCGTTTTTTGCATTCTTCTTTTGAAAGCTCAGGTTCTGAATTCCTAAAAGTTTCCGCAAAAACATTTTCTATGCTTTGGAGCGGATCAAATGAGCGTCCAGGCTCTTGAAAGATGCAGCCGATTTTTCTTCCGCGCAATTCCCTAAACTGATCTTGCGAAAGAGATGTAAGTTCAATGCCTTTAAAGAAAATTCTGCCTTCAACAAAGGCGTTCCCCGGCAAAAGTCCAGAAACCGCCGTTGTGGAAACAGATTTTCCTGAGCCGCTTTCTCCGACAATTCCAAGAATTTCTCCGCGCTTCATTGAAAAAGTTACTCCGCGCACAGCCTGAATCTGAATATTTTTGTTTCCAGCTGAAACGTCAAAAGTTACAAAAAGATTTTGCACAGTTAAAAAAGAACGCTGAAGTTCCGCCATTGAAAATTCGCATTGAGCAGAATGTGTCTTGATTTTCTTTTCAAGCTGTCTTTTTTTCCAAGTTGGAAAAACTGAATGGAACGGATCATAAAAATCACGCAGACTGTCGCCCAAAAAGTTAAATGCGAGCGTTACGGCAAGCAAGAGCCACACAGGAGTTAAGAGCCACGGAAAATTTTTGAGATTGTTTAAAGTTGAAATATCGCGGTTTATAAGCGAGCCCCAGCTTACAGCAGGATCATTTATTCCAAGTCCAAGATACGAAAGTGTTGTTTCGCTCATAATAAATCCTGGAATCGAAAGCGTTGTGCTTACAATAAGAAGGCTTGCAATCTGCGGAATTATATAGTTAAAGATTACTACTAGAGATGGTGTTCCTTCAAGGACTGCGTTCTGAACAAATTCTTCACGCTTTATTGAATGAATCATTCCACGCAAAGTCCGCGCGCTTCCCGGCCATCCTACAAGAGAAAGGATTATCGTAATTACCATGTAGGAAGTTCCAGAGTCCATGTTTGTGTTTAAAAGCGAACGCAAAAAAAGGATTAAGTAAAGGCTAGGAATGAGCATAAAAAATTCGCTGAATCGCATTATAAACCAGTCTGTTGAGCCTCCGTAAAATCCTGCGAGTCCGCCAAAAACTATTGCAAGAACTAATGAAACTGCGCTGGCAATAAATCCAATCGTAAGTGAAATTCTGCTTCCGTATACGATTCTTGAAAAAAGGTCTCGTCCTAAATTGTCTGCTCCGATTAAGAATACCGGGTATTGGCTTCCATTTGAATCAGGCTTTGTTCCAAAAAGATGAAGGTCGCATGGAATTATTCCAAGAACTTTGTATTTATGTCCATGAACAAAAAATTTCAGGTCGTGCCGCAAATCCTTTACTTTTGCATAATGCCAAGTTGTGCTTTCCAAAACCCGGAATTCACGGACTTTTAGACCTTTGGAAGTCAGCTCAATATTTGCAGGATGAAAAGTATCTTTCGAAAAAGATGCAGTCGCTGAATAAGGAGCAAAAAATTCAGCAAAAATCATGACAATGTAAATCGCGGCAATCACGATTAAAGAGGCAAGCGCAACTGGTCGTCCTGTAATATATTTAAAAAGCTGCTTCATTTTGTTTTATTTTCCAATGGCAAATTTGCTTAGCGGAATTTCTTTTGAGCAAGACAAAGGCAAAGTTACTGATTTTAACTGCGGAAATGAAATGCCGCTTTCAAGCGCGAATGTCGGATTTGTTCCAGATTTATTTATAATCTGAGTGATAAATTTTCCAGCTGTAATTGTGTTGACTGTGGCTGTGAGCGGAATTGTTCCGTCTGCGGAATTTATTTCGTTTTGGGCAACGTCAAGAACTGTAAGTTCTTTTCCGCCTGAGCTTATTTTGCATGAATTCAAAATGTACTTCCAGTCTGCGCCTCCTTCATTTTTTACATTCAAGTTGAAGTTAATTTTTACGTCCATGTTCACTTTGTCGAGCAAGTTTTCTGCGATCGGTTTTCCAGAAGCCAGTGAAGTCGCCGCACTTGCCGCTTTTACCGCCGAGATTCCGCTTTTTGTGAAAGATGAAATAATTTCTTTTGCAGTCGGAAGAACAACTTTTGGACTTGAAAATGAAAAGCTTGGCTTGAATACAGGAACGTCAAAGTCTTTTGAAAAAGGCAATGTTATTGAAGAAATAAGCGGAATATTGTCGATTGTCGCATTTCCCGCTATCTTGAATGGAAGCGTTTTTTCAGACTTGAAAGTTTTTGCAAAGTTCAAAATTGAATCATAAGGAATTTTAAAGTTGAATGAGTTTTCTTTTGTGGATTTTGCTGAAAGTGAAATTCCTTCGTCTGCGGTCAAAGTTGTAAAAGCTTCGCCGTTGCAAGTTATATCCGCCGCAAGTTTTGCAAGTGAAAGTGAAACCGGATAAGGATTTTTGATTGCGTAGTCGCACTTTAATGTTATTCCTTCTAAATCGAGCGAAACAAATGAAATTGAATTGAATGAAACCGACGGCTTTGGAATTTCCGTTGGAATCTTGTTCGTAGAGCAGGAAATCTGAACAAAGGCAAGCAATGCGCTTGCGGCAATGGTAAACAAAAGTTTTTTCATAAAGCACTCCAAAAAATTATTTATATCTGATTCTAGGATCTACAATTGCAAGTGTGATGTCTGAAATAATCATTCCAGCAAGAACTAACGCGGAAACAAACATGCTGTTCGCCAGAACAAGATTTACATCCTGCTGGGTTACAGCTTCATACATCAGCCGGCCTATTCCCGGATATGAAAAGATTATTTCCAAAATCAAGCTTCCGCTAAAAAGGCTTGCAAGAAGATTTGCGCTGCCTGTTATATACGGATTAAGCGTGTTTTTAAAAGCATGGTTCAAATAAATTCTGCGCTCGCAAATTCCTCGTGAACGAAGAGCCATGATGTAAGGAAGTCCCATTTGATCCAGCATTGTTGAGCGGATCATTCTCATAGTTCCTCCGACTCCGCCAAGAAAAGAAGCTAGCAGCGGAAGAAAAATATGATGAACATAGCTGAATGAAAATTTCAGCGGATTTTCAGAGAATGGAAAATTCGGATAGCCTGTTACTGGAAAAAATCCTGTTATAGATGCAAAAAGCTGCAAAAGAATCAAAAGCAAAATTCCCGGGAACGCATGAAAAAACAACGCGAAAAAAGTTGCAGCCACATCGGTTCTAGTTCCGGCTTTGCTAGAAAAATAAACTCCGAGCAAAAAAGAAAATGACGTAATAAAAACAAGCGAAATCAAATTCAAAACTATTGAATTTTTAAGACGCGATAAAATCAAAAAACTTACCGGCGTTCTGGAAATCAAGCTTATTCCAAGATCGTGGTTTATAAAAACTCTTTTTAGCCAGTCCATATATTGCGCGTAAAACGGCTTGTCTAGTCCAAGTTCTTTTCTAAGCTGCTGGCCTTGATCTGTTGTAAAGCTGTTGTCTTTTGAAATTTGCGACGGTGAAACCGAAGTTGAATTCATGGAAGATGCAATTTGCTGCGTCATCATCTGGTCAACTATGTCTCCGGGAGCAAGTTCCATAAGCGCGAACATTGCAAGCCCCAAAAGAAAAAGAAGAGCTGCCATCGTTGCGATTCTGCCAGTTATAAAAGATGCGAGTGGACTTTGCTTTTTAAAGTAGTTCCAAGGAAAAGAAATTGTTTCCCAAAGTTTTTTTAAAAATGCTGCCATATTTTTTCCTTACTGAATCTGCGACAAGAAAATTCGTTCCGTCATTGCTCCGTTCATATTGTCGTAAAAAAAGTTTGAAATATCCCATTTGCCTTGAAGGGCAAAAAAAGTTTTCATGCTTACAAGATAAATTATCGGGCATTGCTCAAGAATAATGGACTGATATTCATCCCAAATTTTTTTAGCCTGATTGAAATCGTTTGTAAATGAACCTTCGTTGTAAAGATGGTCAATTCTTGCTTCCCATTCAGTTGCCGGAGTTTTTTGCTCTGGATACCAAAGATGCAGGTTTCCGCTTGAAGGCCAGACATTGCTTCCTTGCGTTGGAAAAATATTCGCGCCAAGCCCAATGAACACTGACTGCCAGTCATAAGTTGAAGTCAAAAGCTCAATCAGTTTCTGAAAGTCAACCTGACGAACATTCACGGTTATTCCAACGCTTGAACATTCGTCCGCCACAATTTGCGCCATGTCGTTTGCGGTTGTGCTAGAAGAAGCGATTGTAAGGTCAAATGAAATTTCGTTTCCAAAGGCATCGCGCATTGTTCCGTTTGAATCTTGGTTTATTCCGATTTTTGACAAAAGCCGCAAAGCCATTTCTTTGTCGAATCTGTATTTTAGTGTGATTGCTTCATTGTAATAAGGATTTACGCTTGGAAAAAAATTGTACTTTGGCTCAGCAAGTCCGCGGTAAGTCTGTTCAATTATTCTTTCACGGTTTAAAAGACAGCTCATTGCCTGACGGAATTCTTTTTTTGTAAACCAGCTGTAGAAATTTTTTCCTCTGTTTTTTGGATTCTGATTGAAAGTCCACATTGCAGTTCCAATTGAACCTTCTGAGCGGAAAACTTTGTAAGAATCTTTTTGTCCGCTTATTACAGCATCAACTTCTTCTGGAACAGGCGAATAGGATTCCAATTTTCCTTGCTTGAACAAAAGATATTCAGTCCGCGGATTTCCTACAATTTGAACTGTCTTTGTGTCTATGTAAGTTGTGGTTTTTCCTTGAAAGTCTTTTTCCCAGTAGTACGGATTTTTCTTGTACACTATTCTTTGGCCCGGAATATATTCAGCTATGTACCATCTTCCCATTGAAGGAATTTCCTGTACATTGCACGAAGCCTTGAATAAGTCTTTTACACCTTCTGCGCCTTTTTCTTCCTTTGCTTTTTTATAAATAAAAGACGGACAAAAGTTCATGTTTGTGGCAAGAAGCGGATCTGCTATAATCCGCGGAAAAACAAAATCAAACTGCCTGTCGTTTATTTTTACACATTCAATGCGCGCAGAGCTTCCGTCTGGCATGGAAACAAACTGTCCGTTGTAGCCTGAGCTTTGGAACGCTGGATCTCCTGCAATTTCGTTGTACCAGAAAACAACGTCATCAGAAGTTACAGGAACTTTTTTATCTGAACCGAACCAAGTCCAATAAAGATTTTCACGCAAGGTGTAATGAACGGTGAGCGTGTTTTTTTCCTTGTTTGTTTCTACTTCAAAGAATGCAGCTTTTGGAAACCATTTTTTTTCAGCATTGTCATAGTCCACAAGCGAATCCAAAGTCTGATTTATAATTCCTGCGCTTTCTGCATCGCGTTCTGCAATGTACTGGTTGAAAGTTTTTGGGTCCGCATTCACTGAAGAAAGCCATTCTCCGCCTTCTGTTCCATCTGCAAAACTGCCGCCTTTCCATGGTTTGTAGAGAGTCTTTCCAAGAAGAAGCGAGCCTGAATTTTTTTTGTATTCCGCAATTTCTTCAAGTGTCATTTCAGGAGATTTTTGTCCGCAGCTAAAAAACAAGCCGGCGCATAAAAATAAAGCGAATGTTTTTTTCATTTTACGCTCCTACGGTTATAGTTCCTTTAAAGACATCCCGGAGAATTTTTACTTCTGTAGGAATTTCCTGCTTTTTTTCTTCAACTTTTTTCGGAACAAACTGAATTTCAAAGCTTATTGTCCGTCCGTAAATTTTAGAAAGATATTCTGAAATTTTAGAAGCCTGCTGCTGAATCTGCATCTGCTCAAACTGATTTTCACTTATTGCGCTTGCTTTGTTTTCTTCAAGCTTCCATTCTTTTGTTTGCATTAAAGTGCTGGCAAGCAAAGCATCGTCCACAGAAAAATCAGAAATCATTGCTTCTTTTACTTTTTCTATGTCAGAAGTGTCTACATCTTTTGCCGCGGATTCTTTTTGTTGCGGAATATCTTGGTTTTGCTCTAAAGGCTTGGTTTCTGCCTCTGCTGAAAATTTTTCAGGCGGTTCAGCTCCGCCATCATAAAAAGAGTCTTCGTCTTCTTCCAGCGCGCTGAATGTGGGAATTGGAGCGGGAACAGATAAAAACGAATTCCTTGGCGCATTTATATTTACCGGTTCATTTTTTTTTTCAGCAGGGATTTTTCTTTGCGAGGTTGAATTTGCCAAAATCGGTTTTACAGCATCAATTGCTTTTTTGACTTCCGCTGCGCAAACGTAATCTTTAAGCCAGCAAAGCCTTGAAACTGCAAGCTCAAATTCGTATCTTGGGCTTAGCGAGTAGCGGACATCCCTGTAAAGTTGCATAAAAATTCCAAGTGCTCTTTCTGTCTGCACTGAATTCCAGGAATCCAACACTTCTTTAGAAAAACGGTCTGCGCTTTGTCCAAGCAAGGATTCTTTTTTTACACCGCTTTTTATAAGAAGAATTGACCTTAAATAGTCTGCGCAGTTTGAAATAAGCTGCTCAATGCTTACGCCGTTCTGCAAATATTCATCAAGCTTTAATAGCGCGTTTTCTGAATCTTTTTTTACACAGAATCCGAATATTTCATTCAAGCGGTCAACTCCAACAAGTCCAAGCTTGTCGCGGATTTTTTCGTAAGTGATTTCTCCGCCGGAAAAAGCTGCAACCTGATCAAAGAGCGTGTACGAATCTCTCATTGAGCCTGTTGATTCTCTTGCAATCCAATAAAGCGCTTCGTCTTCTGCCTTTATTCCAAGTTCGCTGGCGGCTTCTGCAAGCTGCTGTTTTACTTTTTCAATTGGAACAAGCCTAAAGTTGAACTGCTGGCATCTTGATTTTATTGTAGCTGGAACTTTTTGGATTTCCGTAGTTGCGAAAATAAAAATGCAGTATGGCGGCGGCTCTTCAATTGTCTTTAAAAGTGCGTTGAATGCTGAAGTTGAAAGCATGTGGACTTCATCGATTATGTAGATTTTGTATCTGCATGAATTCGGCGGAAACAAAACTTCATCTTTTATCTGGCGAACATCATTTACGCTTGTATTTGAAGCTCCGTCTATTTCAATTACATCGAGCGAAGAACCGGCTGTTATTTCCTTACAGGCTGCGCATTCTCCGCACGGAAAAGCTGTAGGTCCTTTCTGGCAGTTCAGGGCTTTTGCAAGAATTCTTGCAGTTGATGTTTTTCCGCATCCTCTCGGACCTGAAAACAAATATGCGTGAGCTATTTTTTTTGACTGAATTGAATTCTTGAGGGTTTCTGCAACGAATTCCTGACCAACAAGATTGTCAAAATTTTGTGGACGACGCCTTGTCGCTGTAACTTCGTAAGCCATACGCTATAGAATACAGTAAAAAATCAATATTTACAACGGCAGTTTTTAAAGGGAAATCAACCGTAGAATTTTTGTTTCCTGTTCTAAGCGGAACGTGCTTCCTATTCAAACAGGAACGGCATTTTTGCTTTAAGCGGAAGTTCTTTCCTGTTAGAGCAGGAACGTATTTTTTTGCTCTAACTGAAATGTTTTCTTCTATTATATATTACGTCAATTTAAATCTGACAGGGTATCTGTATCTTACAGCGCAAGCTTTTCCGTTGATTAACGATGGGACACAATCTATTCCGTTGAACGCTGCCACTGCCGCTTCTGCAAATCCGTAGCCGGGATTTTTCAGCACGTTGATTTTTACAACTTTTCCCTTGGAATCTATAAAAAGTTCAAGCACAACTACGCCTTCAATTTTCTGTTTTTTTGCCATCTGCGGATAGGAAAGTCGACTTAGAATTTTTTTTGAAGGAAATGCTGGTGCTTTTGAAATCTTGTGCTGAGGAACATAGTCTGCGAACGGCTCAGGCTCTGCTTCTTGTTTTTGTTGTTCTTTTGCAATTTCCTCTTTTTTCTCTTCGATTTTTTCGCTTGCTTTTGGCTCTTTGTGTTCTGCAACTTCAGCTTCTCTTTTTGGAGCGGATTTTTGTTTTGGTGGCGGCGGAAGATATTCCTGTGCATCAACGAGCTTGAAAACTTTTGTCTCAATAAAATCTTGCTCTTCAAGTTTTTTTTCGTTCTTTCCCTTGAAAATACAGAACGCCCCGATGTGAAGAAGAATTGTTACGATAAGTATGAGCGGCTTGTAGAATTTTTGGCAGATTCCGCAGAATTTCGGCTGTTTCATTTTACAAACTCCTTTACCACAAAGCTTACAACTCTGTGCTGAAGCGACTGCAAAACGGACACAACTGAATTCACATATTTATAAGGCGTGTTTTTATCTGCGATTATGTGGACTTGCACATCTGGATGCTCGGCAATTGCGGAAACAACAAGGGCTTCCAGAAGTTCCGGCGTTGCATTTTGCTTGTTTGCGCTTACAGTTCCGTCTTTTTGAATCCAGATTTCAAAGTTGTGTTCAAGACTTGTCTTTTGTAGCTGCTTTGCTTCGGAATATTCAATGTGTTCTTCATAACGCTGGTTCATAAGCGAAATCAGCATTATAAAAATCAGCAGGAGAAATCCTATGTCCGACATTGAGGATGTTGTTATGCTTGCTTTTCGTTTTTTGCGTTTTATGTTCATACACTGTCTTCCATTTTGAAGCAGAAGTTTTCTATATTAAGATTTCTTATCTCATAAATCACATCGACTACATTTTGATAAAGAGTTTCGGGATTTATAAAAAGAAGAAATGTCATGTTCGGCCATTCTTTTTGTTTTTCCTGAAGCGCGGTGCAAAGCTCTTCAAGGCTTGCGTTTTTTCCGTTGAGAATTAGAGTTCCATCTGCATTCAGTCTGGCTTTAATAAGGTCGTTCTGCTGCACAACTTTCGGTTTTTCTTTTGACGGCAAATTCAGCACAAAGCCCTTGTTCACATTGAATCCCGCAATCACAATGAAAAACACAATCAAGAGGAAGCTCAAGTCCTGAAGCGAGCCTGAGCTTGTGTCTTCAAACGGTCGTCTTTTGCTTTTAATCATTTTGTGCACCAAGAAGTTCTGGAATAATGTCGTTTACGGCTTTTGAAGTTTCGGCGGCAAAGACATCGACTTTCTGAACAAAAAGATTGTAGGCGACAAGGGCAACAATCGCAATTATAAGTCCGAAAACTGTTGTAATTAAGGCCTCGTAAATTCCGCCTGCGACAAGTTGCGCATTTACATCTGTGGCGTCCGCAATCGACTTGAAAGCTCCAATCATTCCTGAAACTGTTCCCAAAAATCCTGTGAGAGGCGCAAGTGAAGAAAGAGCTGTAAGATAATTAAAGCCGTTTTCCATTCTGCGGATTCTTTCCTGAGCTTCACTTTCCGCAGCTTTTTCCATTCTTGACTCTCCGAATTTTGAATTCTGTAAAAGAGCTAGAAAAACTGTTGCGGCTGTTTTTTTGCGGCTGAATGAAGAAAGAAGTTGTTCCGCTTCGTCTTTTTTGTTCTGCCTTAAAAGTTTTTTTATACTGTTGCTTAAAGATGAAACATTGCAGTCGTGCCAGAAAAGATAAATGCAACGTTCCAAAACCAGCGCGAATGTCGCAATGCTGAAAATAAGAAGAACCCACATAAAAGGTCCGCCGAGTTTAAAAAGTTCAACCAAATTGAATGTCATATTTTTCTCCCATAAAAATCGGTTTTTTATCTGTCATTCTTGTGCTTGACACGGGAATGACACTTAAATTGCTGTTCTTATCAAAGCTCGAAATTAAGGCTAATAGCTTATTTTAAGTCCGAGTGAAATCATCGGAATTCCAATGTTGAAATTTGCGCTTGAAGTGTTATCGTCTTCTTTTCCTGTGCGGCTGTTGAATCCTTTTTCGCCTTTTGGACTGTAAAGATTCAGGAAAATATTCTCTGCGCCGATGTAGTATTCAAGTGTTGTCCGTGATGATTTTCCGACTTTTTTCTTATAGCCAAGCCTAATGTCAATTGGGCACGAAATCTGTGTGCGCAAACTATCGTTGTAGAAACTGTTCCTTGTATAACGCTGAATTACAGTTCCGTCTTCAAGTTTTGCCGGGTAGCAGTAAATGCTGCTGCTGTCTTTTTTGGGAGTTCCTGTGGCGAAAGTTCCTTTTACAGTGAATGTCCAGTGCTCCTTGAACTTGAAGTTTGCAACAGCATTCAGCGTGTGGAATCTGTGGAAGTCAGGATAGTACCATTCATCAAGCGGATCGCCGTAATTTGTTGTCTGGTCGTCATAAAGTTTTGTATACGGATTTTTGAATCTTGCCATTACAAACGAGTACGAAAGATAGCCGTCCCATTTTTCGCCGTTTTTCTTTTCCAGCATAAGATCGAATCCTGTTGTGAATCCTTTTCCGTTGAATCTTGAATCAAGTTTTATATCCATTGGATCTGTGTCGTCTTCTACAGTAAACATTCTGTTCAGGTAGTGCTTGTAGTAGCCTTCAAGTTTAAAGTTCCAGTCCTCGTTGAATTTAAGCTCGGTTCCTAAGACAGTGAAAATTGCCCTGTTTGGACTTACATCTGATTCCTTAAGTCCCATGTCTTTGCTTGCAACAATCAGCTCCATTGGAACAGAAGAAAAAAGTCCGCAGCCTGCGCTGAATGAAACTTTGTCAAAATAATCTGTGTAACGCCACGGTGTGCAGTGCAGAACTGCCCTTGGATTAAACACTGGTTTTGCATCCAGGCTTAAATCAGCGTTGTAATTTCTTATGTTAAGCTCGTCAATGCGTAATCCAGTTTCTCCGCTAAAAACAGATGTTTCTGTTCCAAAATTCCAAAGCACATAAGCTGCTGATTTAAAAACATTATTTCCTTTTTCTTTTATTGAATAATCGATTTCGTAAAAGTCAGGGTACGGCGAATCTTTCTTTAGCTGCTCGTTCCAGCCGTGCATTTTTTGTGTAGTGTCGCTTCTGCTCCACATTTCTTCTGCGCCGACTGCAATTCTGTTACTTGCATTAAGTTCCATTTCGCCTTCAATTTTTCCCTGAATCTGATGGGCAATTATTCGCTCTTTTTGGCTTTCGTTCTGTGTGTTTAGTTGATATTTTTTTCTTGTTCTTGCCTCGTCGCTTAAAAGGGAACCGTACTGCTCAAGAAAATCATCGTTGTATTTAAATTCGCCGTCAACAGTTCCGCTGTACGTCAGGTTTTCGAAAGTCCAGTTGTAGCTTGCAAGTGCCTTGACTTGTGTGTTGTCGCTTGGAATCCATTTTGCGTTCAATGCTGCAAATGCGGTCTGCATACTAAAATCAAAGTCCGATGTTGTGTGCTCGCCATCGTCAGTGTCGTCTGTTTCAAGCCCAACTCCGTCGCTTCCGTAGAATGCGTTGAAAGTCAAGTTCAGTTTTTCCGCCGGATTCCAATAAATTTTTGTGTAGAAGTCGCGGATATAAGGAACGGTTTTTAGCGCGTCTGTAATTTCATTTGAACCGCCAAACATTTTGTATGCTCCAATGTAGCCTTCAATGTAAGTAATTTTTCCGCCTGCAAAAACTCCAAAATTATTTGTTACTGGAAGCTGAATAAATAAATCTGTCGCAATAGAAGTTATGTTGAAATCAAAGTGAATTTCTTCGCCCGGCTGAACTGTTGTTACTTCCATAAGTCCTGAAAGAGCCTGTCCGTAGCGCGCCGAAAAAACTCCGTTGCTCATCTTTACGCTGTCTGTCATGTGTGGATTGAAGATTGAATATGCGCCGCCCCAGTGCCACGGATAAAGAATGTAAACTCCGTCAAGAACAGTCTGCATTTCCCTTGGATAGCCTCCGCGGATTGAAGGCTCGCTGTTCCAGTTGCCGTTAAAAGTTATGCCGGGCATTGTTTGCACGGAACTCATAACGTCTTCAACAAGTCCGATCTGCGAAGTTGTTTTGAGTTGTTCCTTGTCCATTACGACAGAAACTCCGCTCACTGCTTCTTTTTCCGAATCTGCGGTTTGTTCAAGAGTAAGGCCTTCGCCTTCCATTATGATGTCGTCAAAATTGTCATCAGACTGCATTGCCTCTTGTGCTGCCTGCGCATGAACAAAAAAACTTGAAGCGAAAAGTCCCAGTGCGATAAATAGTTTGAATACCTGGTTCATTTTTCCTCCCATTTGTACTTGAATAATAAAACCTAAGTGCTTTGGTACTTATTTTGTTAGTTTTATTGAATTATATAAAATGTATATCGTTTGTCAATATGATTTTAGTAATTAACATTAATATATTTTTGTTTTAGAATAAAATATTAATGTAAAACATAGATTTTAAAGTAAACATATAAGTTTGTGGACAAAAGAAAATATAATTTGTGTTATGCCGCGTTTTTTAGGTGATAAGTTGCATAATTTTAAAGATGAATTTTTGCAGATGACAATTTTGCTGTTTGTTGAATAAATTGACAAGCTGATATTTTTCATATAAACTCTCTTTTACAATAACGTATGTTATTTTTATATCTTATAATCTTTTTGCTTGTCAATACAGAATAAAAAAAATTTCTAAAAACACGTTGTTGTGTTATAAACTTTTATGAACCATCTTGTGGAGTTTTATTTATGAAAAAGATTTTTTTGCTTTTAGCTGTAGCTTTTGTTGCTGCAATCAATTGTTTTGCAAATATTCAGTTTAGCTTCGATGTTGTTGGAAAGCCTATCAATCATTCAGAAATTGAAATTCCTACTGTGCGCGGAAAAAATTTAGATGACTTTACAGGCTCGATTAACAAACTGCTAGAATTTGGATTTGAAGCGGGGATTGTTTATTTTGTTGAAAAAGAAAATTCAGAAACTGGAAAAATGCTTTTTAGTTTATTAGATGAAGATTCTGCAGAAAGTCAGCAGGAAAACCAAACGGACAGTTCAAAATATCAGTGTGGAATTTATTTTGATGTTGAAATGCTTTCTTACAGAAATGCAATAATTAAAATAAAAAAAGATGATAAAACAAAAAAGACTTTCAATGACAAAGTTAATGGTGGAGATTATTCTTTGGCTTTGGGATTTTGCGGCCGCTACAACAAGTCTGAATCTTTTTTCTTTGATTTTAAACTTGGACTTTACGGAAGCTATACTTCATTTGAAAACAAAGACGATTCGTATAATTTAATGTCGCTTGCAGGCGGATGTGAACTCGGAATTTCTATAAATTACAGAATTCTAAAAACTTCAAAGTTTGCAACGGCTCTTTCCTTGGGATGCGAAATAAATGCTGGTTCTTGCTTTGGAACTTTAAGTGAATCTGGCTATGATGACACGACATTTGATCTTTCTTCTAAATCTACTGAAATAGGAATAGAAGTTCACACAGGCGTAAAGTTTATTCTTTAAAAACTGAAACTCTGCATGGCAATTTCGCGTCGGCGTTCATTGCGCTTCAAGTCCTAGAATTTTTGTTGATTAATTTAAATAAAAAAAAGGATACTTCATTACGAAGTGTCCTTTATAATTTTACTGGGCCATCTAGGACTTGAACCTAGGACCAAGGGATTATGAGTCCCCTGCTCTAACCGACTGAGCTAATGGCCCGAATGTCAAATATTATATCTGAAATTTTACATTGGGGTCAATAGCAAAAATGTTTTCTTCCGCTAGATTTTGAATTTCGACAGGACGCTGTCCATGACCTTTATGCTGTCGTGGGTTGTCTGCGCCATTTCGGAGATGTTCTGCGCGGAGGTGTTTATTTCCTTTACGCCTTCCGACATTTCGTCCATGCTTCCTGCAACCTGCTGGGCGAGCATATCGAGGTTTCCGGCTGCGGTCGCAACATTCTCAACTGCGGCGGACATTTCCTTTGCGGTCTTGAGAACTGTTGAAGTCGTATCGTCCACGTCCTGCAGATTCGCTAGAACCTGTTTTGAGGACTCATGCTGGCGCGACATTGTTGTGTCCACATTCTGAACAAGTGATTCAGTGGAGCTGACTTTTTCAGTTATCTTTTCAAATTCCTTTACGGAAATTTCTGAAGTCTCAACAACCTTTGCAATCACCTGGCCGATTGTCTCAAGCTCCTTCTTGATTGAATTTGACTGCGCGGCGGAATTCTCGGCAAGCTTTCTGATTTCGTCCGCAACAACACTGAATCCCTTTCCGGCTTCTCCTGCATGCGCGGCTTCAATCGCGGCGTTCATGGCAAGAAGATTCGTCTGCGAGGCAATCTGCGAGATTACGGAGTTCGCGTCGGCAAGATTCTTGGACTGCTCCGCCATGTTCTTGATTTCATCCGCCATTTCGTTCTGGCGCGTCTTTCCGGAATCAGTGATGCGGATAAGCTCCTTGTATTCTCCGGCAAGGTTTGCGACGGATTCCGACATTTCCGCGATGTCAGCAACCATTTTCTCGATGAAAGATGACGATTCCGTGATTTTTGCGGACTGGTCTTCGATGTTCTTTTCAAGCGAATCAATTCCGCGGCTTGAGCTGTCAAGAATTCCCTGAACTTCATCAAGCGTCTTGTTCTGTTTTTCAATCTGATTTTTTACGCTCAGAATGTTCGACATAATCTGGGAGACCGCGCTTGCCGATTCCTGCGAAGTTGAAGCCAGGCTTGTTCCTATTGACTCAAGCTGGGATTCCGCCGAATTCACGTCCGCAAGAAGACTTCTCAAAGTTCCGATAAACTGGTTCACGGAATCTATCATCTCGCCGATTTCATTCTCTTTGTTTGTGTCTATTTTTACAGTAAGGTCGGAAGTGCCGGATTCTCCGTTCAGGCTTCTGAATGCCACGGACGTTCTTCTCAAAGGCTTCATCACAATCTGCAGAATTATAAATAGGATTACTCCAAGGCTTGCAAGAATCGCAACAATCACAACAGGAAGCGCAAGACTAACAAGGTGCGATGAGCTTTTTGCAAGTTCCTTCAGATTTATTCCGAGGTAAAGCATGGCGTTTCCGTCTTCGCTGTCAATCGGGCTGAAAACCGTCGCGGCAACGTTTCCCTTGTAGCGGTCAATCAGCTCAAGGACATGGCGTTTTTCGTAGACTTCGCCGATGATGAAAGGACTTCCCATTTTTCCGCCGGTCTTTGGTTTGCCGTTCTCGTCAATGTCAGAACTTTCAACGCAAGTGTCTTCTATAAAGATGTTCATGCTGCATCCGAGCGTGGAACCGTATTCTGAAATCCACTCATGGTCTGAAATTTCCTGCTGAATCAAAAGAACGCTTCCGTTTATCGCTGGAAACTTTGCGGCTGCGGTTGCAAGAACCTCGTCATTTTTGAGAGAGACGCATGAATTCAGTTTTCCGCCCGCGGCAGCCTTGAGCGCGTTCTTTTCGGAGGCAAGCGAAACAGAACTGTTCTTTCCGGCTGAATAGATTGTCTCGCCTGAGGTTTTGGCAAGAATCACGCTGTAAAGCTCCGCTTCTTTCTGAGCTTCCGAAAGCCTCTTAAAAATTTCGTCCTTAGATGAAATGCCACTCCAGTCAATCTTGTCCTGAATCACTGAAAGCTTTTTCTCAAGATTTTCCCGCCGTGAATCGAACAGAACGTGCATCCTGTCCGAGCTTGCTCTAAGCTCCATTTTTTTCATTCCTGTAATTTCGCCCGAAATCATCTTGCGCAGAACCAGCGAAACGCAGACCGAAACAACAACTGAAAGCACAACAGAAATAACAACAAGCACTGAATAAATAGACTTCTTCTTTTCCATAAAAAACCTACCGAGAATTTCGTAACCCCTTTTTATATTATTCAGCTACGGGGTGAATGTCAATTTTTTTTGCTTAACTAAACGATATTTTATTGATACAATTTTAACATGAGCAATGTAACTACGATTATTCCGACGCCTTCAACTTTTAAACGTGTGGTTCTTGTTATTGCCGGCGCAGTTATTTTTTCCATGAATCTGAATTCTTTTGCTTATGCGGCAGAACTTTTTCCAGGCGGATTTGCAGGAATTTCGCTTTTGATTCAGCGAGCATTTTTGAAGTTTTTCAATGTAAAAATTCCGTATACAGTTTTGTATTTTGCGCTGAATGCCGTGCCGGTTTTTATAAGCTTTAAATATATTGGAAAGAAGTTCACAATTTTTTCTTTGCTGATGATTGCAATTTCTTCGTTTCTTACAGATTTTATTCCTTCAATACGCATTACAGACGATTTGCTTTTGTGCTCGATTTTCGGTGGAATTTTAAACGGACTTGCTATAACTTGCTGCCTTTATGCTGATGCTACAAGCGGCGGAACGGACTTTATCGCAATTTATTTTTCTGAAAAAAAAGGCATGGATATGTGGAACATGATTTTCGGAATGAATATTTGCGTTCTTGTTGTGGCTGGAATTCTTTTTGGCTGGGACAAAGCTCTTTATTCGATTATTTTTCAGTTCAGCTCGACTCAAATCTTAAATGAACTTTATCGCCGCTATCAAAAAATAACGCTTTTTATTATCACAGAAAAACCCGACGAAATGTACCATGTTGTAAGGACTTCTACAAACCATGACGCTACAAAATTTATTGGAACAGGCTGCTACAAAAATTCAGAAAAGACAATGCTTTACACAGTTGTTTCTGCGGATGAGCTTGGACCTTTGAGCCGTGAGCTTAAAAAATGCGATCCAGCCGCTTTTATAAATGTTTTAAAAACAAAAGAAATTTTAGGGCGGTTTTTTACAAGAAGCAAAGATTAAGCGTTTATTAAACTTTTCCGCAGCATTTGAGAAGAAAAAATATGTGCTGAATTTTTCGGGGAAGAATTTTCCGCAGAGGCTCGGTGCTTTTGTTTTCGGGGCAGAGAGCCATTGCCTGCGCCATTATGTCGCTCATTGCAGGAGGAACGCCGCCTAGAATTTTTTCTGCTTCATCTTTTGAATACTGCCTGTGGGAAAGTCCAAGCCTTGAAAGTTTTTCTTCCGGATAAAATTTGCATGGCCGCCAGACAAGTGAACGGTTTTTGCTGTAAAAACAGCTTGCTCCAAAAAGCCTGCAAATAAAAGGACGTCCGCCGTAAATGGAACAATGATAATTATTTTCCGCATTGAAAAAGATGCAGGTTTTGCCGGAATTTTCTGCGCTTTCAAGAAGTTTTTCCGCAGTTTGCCTTTGATTTTGTATAAGCCACAATGCCATAAAGTTGGCCTCGGCTTGTGTTAAATCCGGCTCAAAGTTGTGGCAGCACATTCCGCATCCAGAAGGACAGGTGAATTTTGTTTTTTTGTACCAGTCCGACTGCTGCTTTTCAAGTTTAAAATAAAGTCTTTCTGTTTCGGCGGCAATTTTGCCTTCGCAAGTGTCTTTTAGGCTTTCAAAAACTGATTCCATGGCCTTTGCCTAAATTAAGTTTTTACAAAAATTTTGCGCTGCACGTTTTTTTATTCTAGGTTTTATACAAGTCAAAAAAAGCGGCTTCTTAAATGTCATTCCCGTGCTACGACACTGCGATGTTTACGCAGTAAATTCGGTCAGGAATCTGTTGGAAATTTTCAATAGATTATCAACCGAGTTTCTTTCAGAAACATCGCAGGGTCAAGCCCGATAATG
>NZ_DBKJ01000030.1:0-25122 GCF_002297325.1 Treponema sp. UBA753
GATACTTTTGGGACATCCCCGTTTTTTAAGCAGACAAATGAGGAGCGTTATGGACGATATAGTTCTGGAAATAAAAAATCTTTCAAAGTCATTTGCAAAGAACAAGGTCCTTGACGGTATAAATCTTACTGTAAAAAAAGGCACTGTTTTGGGGCTTATGGGCGAAAATGGAGCAGGAAAGTCCACTATGATGAAATGCCTTTTTGGTATTTATGCAAAGGATGAAGGCTCAATTTCGCTTTTGGGAAAGCCCGTAAACTTTAAAAATCCTAAAGAAGCTCTTGAGAATGGAGTCGCCATGGTTCATCAGGAACTTAACCAGTGCCTTGACCGTACAGTTACAGACAATCTGTTTCTTGGCCGTTATCCTACAAGGGCTGGAATTGTTGATGAAGCTAAGATGCTCAAGGAAGCGAACAGCCTTTTTGCTTCACTTAGCATGAATGTGAATCCAAAGACCATTATGCGCACAATGTCTGTTTCCCAAAGGCAGATGGTGGAAATTGCAAAGGCGGTTTCTTATGACGCAAAAATAATAGTTCTTGACGAGCCTACATCCTCACTTACGGAGCGCGAGGTTAGCAAGCTTTTTTCTATAGTAGATGACCTTAGAAACAAGGGAGTTTCGTTTGTTTATATTTCGCACAAAATGGATGAAATTTTCCAGATTTGCAACGAAGTCGCTGTTCTTCGTGACGGAAAAATGATTCTTTCAAAGCCTGTTAAGTCAACAGACATGAACGAGCTTATCTCTGCTATGGTTGGACGCTCTTTGGATAAGCGTTTCCCGGATGTGGACAATGCTCCCGGCGAAGATTTCCTTGAGGTCCGCGGACTTACTACAAAGTATGAGCCGGTTCTTGAAGATATTTCGTTTACGGTAAAAAAAGGCGAAATTTTTGGTTTGTACGGACTTGTTGGAGCTGGACGCAGCGAGCTTTTGGAATCTTTGTTCGGAATCAGGACAATCGCTTCCGGCGAAATTATAATGAATGGAAAAAAACTTCACTTTAAAAACAGCAAGAATGCGATGGACTATAGTTTTGCGCTGGTTACCGAGGAACGCAAGCTGAACGGAATGTTCGGAAAAGATACAATCCAGTTCAACACAACGATTACGAACCTTGACAGCTACAAGACGTTCGGTGTGCTTTCAAACCGCAAGATGCAGGAGGCTGCCAACCGCGAAATAAAAACCATGCATACAAAATGCGTTTCAGCTGACGAGCTTATAAGTTCTCTTAGCGGCGGAAACCAGCAGAAAGTTATAATCGGAAAATGGCTTGAACGTCAGCCGCAGGTGTTTTTGCTTGACGAGCCTACGCGCGGAATTGACGTTGGCGCAAAGTATGAAATTTACCAGCTGATTATAAACATGGCGAAAGAAGGAAAGACAATAATTGTTGTTTCAAGCGAAATGCCTGAAATCTTGGGCATTACAAACAGAATCGCCGTTATGTCTAACCACCGCCTTGCAGGAATTGTAAATACAAAAGAAACGGATCAGGAAGCCTTGCTTAGACTTTCTGCAAAATACTTATGATTACTAGGAGCAAGCAAATGAACGAAAATGCATCTGTTGCAGAAATAAAATCTTTGGATGAAGACGAAAAACTCCGCGGATATTCCGAAACTTTGCATAATCTTCGGAAAGACGGAGTAAACAAAATTGCCGACCTAAAGCAGGAAATTTTCTCGCTTAAGAAAAGCAAGATGATTGATCCTGTTGAAAAACAGCGTCTGATTTCAGAAAAAAAAGATGAAATTGAAAAGGCAAAGGTAGTCGCTGCAAAAAACAAGACTGAAGAAATCCGTGTTGAAAAAGAAGCCGTAGCCTACGCAAACACGATTTCAAAGGAATATATCGCTCAGGTTGTTCAGGCGGAAAATGAATCCATTGCAAAACATAAGCAGGATTTTGCGCAGGAAGTATTAAAGATAAAATCTGAATCCGCTGAAAAAGAAAACAAACTGAAATCTTCTGGAATGGATTCCGCTGCTTTAAAAGAAGAAATTGCGACTCTGAAATATGAAACAAAATCAGCTTTGTTCGATGCAAAAAGCCGCTTGTCTTCAGCAGTTGGAAGATGCAAGGACGCAAAAAATCAGGCATTTGTAAATCATGTTCAAAAAAACAGAAGCCTGCGCAACGGAAAAAATAAGTTTTCAGAAGACTTTGTGCTTAACTTGAATGACTATATTTACAAGTTCAAGCTTTCAAAATTTTTCCTTGACAACGGACTTTACCTTGCAATTCTTGTGTTCTTTATAGTCTGCATTATTCTGGCTCCTATTTCTGGAAGCGGAAACCTTCTTTCTCTTCCGAATATTTTTACAATCCTTGAGCAGTCTTCAACCCGTATGTTCTATGCGCTTGGAGTTGCGGGGCTTATTCTTCTTGCTGGAACAGATTTGAGCGTAGGCCGAATGGTTGCTCTTGGAGCGGTTGTTACAGGACTTGTTCTTCATCCGGGACAGAATATTGTTACTTTCTTTGGCATGGGACCTTGGGATTTTACTGCGATTCCTATGGCTGTCCGCGTAATTATGGCGTTGTTTTCTTCTGTGTTCCTTTGTGTGCTTTTCAGCGCGTTTGCAGGTGTTTTTTCAGCAAGGCTCAAGATTCATCCGTTTATTTCAACTCTTGCGACTCAGCTTATAATCTACGGACTTTTGTTCTTTGGAACAAGCGGAACTCCAGTAGGCTCAATTGACAGCGGAATAAAGGACGTTTTCGGCGGAAGATGGGTTCTTGGTGTTATAAACGGTGAGCTTGTTACATTCCCTAAGCTAATTATTCCTGCCGCCATAGCGATTGTTGTCGCTTGGTTTATCTGGAACAAGACAACGTTCGGAAAAAATATGTATGCTGTAGGTGGAAACGCAGAAGCTGCAAGTGTAAGCGGAATAAGCGTGTTCAAGGTAACTTTGGGCGTATTTATTATGGCAGGAATTTTCTACGGATTCGGCGCGTTCTTTGAAGCTTTCAAGGCCAACGCAAGTGCTGGAACAGGGCAGGGCTATGAGCTTGATGCTATTGCGGCATGTGTTGTAGGCGGAATTTCGTTTAACGGTGGAATCGGAAAAATCGGTGGCGCAGTTCTTGGTGTTATAATATTCACCAGTCTTACTTACTGCCTTACATTCCTTGGAATTGACACAAACCTTCAGTTTGTATTTAAAGGATTTATAATTATTGCAGCTGTTGCGCTTGACAGCATAAAATATCTTAAGCGGAAATAATTGTAGAAATTTAAAAAATCTTGTCCAAATAACTTTCCTCCAATTTTGCACCTTTGGGGCTGTTTAGCTTCAAGGGTGCGTTTTTTTATGATTTGATTCTGATTTTTTGTGGAAGAAAATATTTGTGTGTTAGGATTTAAAATAAAAAAAGACACTAAGAAAACTTAGTGCCTGCTTGGGGAGTGAAGGATTCGAACCTACGAAGGAAAACCAACAGATTTACAGTCTGCCCCCTTTGACCACTCGGGAAACTCCCCGACTCAAGCTGCTTGTAGGACTTGGACCCACGACCCCGAGATTACAAATCACGTGCTCTACCAACTGAGCTAAAGCAGCAAATCATCAACTTGCAATTAATCAAGCTGATGAAAAGACTATATACTATAGCACGTTTTGTGTCAATATCTTTAATTTAAAATTTAGCATTTTTTTGATTTTTTCTTAATGAATGTTCCGCACGGATGAACTAAAAATAATAAAACAATAAAATTTGTTAAATCCATATTTGTGTGATATAATTTTCCAATAAAAAAATAAACAAGTTTTAATTTAGGAGTGTAAGAGAAAATCTACCGAAATAGCATCTGTTTTTCTCTACTCAAAATTTGCGTTTAAAACTTTTTATAGGAGTGCATATAAATGCCAATTTCTCCTTATATAAAAGAAACAATGTCTAGCAAAACTGCTGGCGTAATCAGAAAAATGTTTGAGGAAGGACTTGAACTTAAGAAAAAATACGGAGAAGACAATGTCTTTGACTTTAGCATAGGAAATCCGGACTTAAATCCGCCGGAAGAAATTTTTAAGTGCATAGAAGAGCTTGCAAAAAATCGTGAAAAAAATTTCCACGGATATATGCCTAATCCAGGTTATCAGTTTGCAAGAGAGGCGATGGCGAAAAAAACAGAAGAAGAGCAAGGTGTTCCAATTGATTTTAGCTGTGTTGTAATGTCTGTTGGCGCGGCTGGAGCTTTAAATAGTCTTTTTAAGGCGATTCTTTCAGAAGGCGACAATGTTATAGTTCCATCTCCTTTTTTTACAGAATACAGGCATTATGTTCATAATTACGGTGGAAGTTTAATTGAAGTTCCTACAAAGCCTGATTTTTCACTTGACGTGGATGCGATTGCCGCTGCGTTAACAGAAAAAACATCCGCTGTTCTTATAAACAGTCCGAACAATCCAACAGGACGCATTTATTCAACAGAAGAAATAAAGAAACTTGCTGAACTTTTGGAACTTCATGCAAAAAAGTGCGGAAGAAAACCGTATCTTGTGTGCGATGAGCCTTACCGTGCGATTGTTTACGACGGAAACTCTGTTGCTCCTGTTTTTCCGGTTTATGACAGCGCAATTATTGTAACTTCGTTTGCAAAAAATTTAAGCCTTCCGGGTGAAAGAATAGGCTACATTTGTGTAAATCCCGCCTGCCCGGACAAAGATGAAGTTGTAGCCGCTTGTATTTTTACAACAAGAATTTTAGGCTATGTAAATGCGCCAGCTTTTTTTCAGCGTGTTGTTGCTAAAACTTGGAATGTAAAGGTTGACTATTCTCTTTACAAAAAACGCCGCGATATGCTTATGAATGTGCTGGACGAATCTGGTGTTGAGCATATTATTCCTGAGGGCGCGTTTTATATGTGGTGCAAGGCTCCTGAGGTTTTTGGCGCGGACGATATGGCTTTTTGCGATTACTTAAAGAAATACAATATTCTTTCTGCTCCTGGAAGCGGATTCGGCGGAAAAGGGTGGATTCGGCTTGCGTACTGTGTGAGCGAAAAATCAATTGAAAATTCAAGAAAAGCTTTTGTAAAGGCAATGAAAGACTTGGAGGAAGAAAAATGAAAATTTTAATGGTTACAGCAGAAACAGTTCCTTTTGCAAAGACAGGCGGACTTGCAGACATGGTGAGCGCGCTTGCCATTCAGCTTACAAAAATGGGGCATGATGTAAAAATTGTTATGCCGCGCTACTATAAAATCGACAGAAGCAAGCTTGTAAAACTTGAAGGTCCTATGGCAATCGCTGCTGGAACTGTAGAAACCTGGTCGGCTGTTTACACAACAACAATGCCGGGCTGCGAAAAACTTCCAGTCTATTTTATTGACCATGAGCAGTGCTTTGGAAGAGACGGAGTTTACGGTGTGCCTTCTGAAACTGACTTCCATGACAATCCTTATAGATTTGCTGTTCTTTGCCACGGAGCGTTTCAGCTTTGCCGAAAACTTGGCTGGTTTCCTGACATAATTCATTGCCACGACTGGTCAACCTGCCTTGCTCCAGTTCTTTTAAAGCATGTTTGCCGTTACTGCGGATTTGAAAAAACTGCGAGTGTTCTTACAATTCACAACCAAGGCTACCAAGGTCAGTATTCAAAAAATTCATTTCCAGCTCTTGGAATTGACTGGGGGCTTTATTATGGCGCAGGCTTTGAGCATGACGGCGGAATAAATTTCTTGCAAGCGGGAGTTTCGTCTTCCGACATGATAACGACTGTTTCGCCGACTTATGCGCATGAAATTCAAACTGCAGAAGGCGGATTCGGAATGGACGGCCTTTTGCGCGCAAGGGCTGATGTAATTAAGGGAATCTTGAACGGTGCGGATTTGCGTCAGTGGAATCCAGAAATCGATAAGAAAATACCTGCGATTTATTCAGCAAAAAACATGGCTGGAAAAGCAAAGTGCAAGGAAGAACTTCAGAAAAAAATGGGGCTGGAGGTAAATCCTGATATTCCTGTTATTGGAATTGTTACGCGCCTTGTAGATCAAAAAGGCATTGCTGAAATTTTTGCTCCGACTTACGGCTCAATTTACCAAATTTGCACGGACATGAAAGTTCAGTTTGCAATTCTTGGCAGCGGAGAAAGCTGGTGCGAAAACGAGATTTGCGCCTTGCAGTCAAAACTTCCGAACCTTAGAGCCTACATTGGATATGACGATGCTTTGAGCCATCTTATTGAAGCCGGAAGCGATTTCTTCCTTATGCCTTCAAAATATGAGCCATGCGGCTTGAACCAGATTTATTCAATGCTTTATGGAACTTTGCCAATCGTAAGAAAAACAGGCGGACTTGCAGATACTGTTGATAACTACAATCAGCAGACAGGTGATGGCACTGGATTTGTATTTGAGCAGCTTACTCCTCGTGCTATTTATGATACTGTTGGCTGGGCTGTTTGGGCGTATTACAACAAAAAAGATCATATCAAAAAAATGCAGCAGGCAGGAATGAAAAAAACATTTGGCTGGGATGAAGCTGCTGAAAAATATGTTCAAGTTTATAAAGAAGCCTTGGAACGTGGCTGCGGAATAAGACAATAAATTCTTAGAGCCGGTCAACTGAATTTTTCTCTTGAACTGGCTCTAATTGCTAAACGGCACGCAATATGATAATCTAAACTTCACTTTTTTTAACTTGAGGAATCAAATGGCAGACGAAGAATTTGACAGCAACAAGACTTTTTTGGCGTCAGTGGAACGCTCAAAGCAGATAGAAGCAGATATTCAAGTGAATCCGCAGAAATACAGGGTTCTTACTGGCGACCGACCGACTGGAAATCTTCACATTGGACATTACTTTGGCTCTTTGCAAAACAGAGTGCGCCTTGCAAAACTTGGTGTGCCTACAATGATTCTTATTGCCGACTATCAGGTTCTTACCGATCATGATGCGTTTGATAAAATCAGCCAGAACACAAAACAGCTTGTAATCGACTATCTTGCTGCCGGAATTGAGCCTGGTGAAAATGTTATAATTTATCCGCACAGTTATATTCCGGAATGCAATCAGCTTATGCTTCCGTTTATGACTTTGGTGAGCAATGCAGAACTTTCAAGAAATCCGACTGTAAAAGAAGAAATTGCAAGCGCGGGACTTACAAATGTTAACGCCGGAATGTACACATATCCGATTCATCAGGCTTGCGATATTCTTTTCTGCAAGGGAAATGTTGTTCCAGTTGGAAAAGACCAACTTCCGCACATTGAACTTACACGGAACATTGCAAAGGCTTTTAACAGGAAATTTTGCAAGAACAGAGAGCCAGTTTTCCCTTTGCCGCAAGCATTGCTTTCAAAAACACCGAGCATTCTTGGTTTGGATGGAAGCCAAAAAATGAGCAAGAGCCGTGGAAACGCGATATTTCTTTGCAGCACCGAAGACGAAACCGCCTCTCTTATAAAGAAAGCGAAAACTGATTCAGAGCGCGTTATAACTTATGATCCTGAAAGCCGCCCGGAAGTTGCAAATCTTCTTATGCTGATTTCGCTTTGCACAAAAGAAGAGCCTGCTGCCATTGCTGAGCGGATTGGAGAAAAGGGAAGCGGTGAGCTTAAAAAAGTTCTTGCTGAAGCCTTGAATGAAGAACTTCGTCCATTAAGACAAAAACGAGCCGAACTTGAAAAAAATCCTGACTATATAAGACAGGTTCTTCTTGACGGCGTAGAAAAAGCACGCGCGATTGCCATAAAAACTTTGGACGAAGTCCGCGAAGCCATGAACATGAAAATTTAGTTTTAGCTATTCTAGTTATCCTGCTGCAAAACGGCAGGATTTATTTTTGTATTTTAAAACCTGAGGCAAATATGGATTTTGAAGTAAAAGAACTTTCTATGTCTGATGGAAATGTGAATTTTGTTTATCATTGGATTCCGGCGGAAACTGAAGCTGTTGTGGTTTTGAGCCACGGAATGGCTGAGCACGCTGCACGTTATGCTCGTTTTGCGGAATTTCTTGCAAAAAATAAAATTGCGCTGATTGCAGAAGATCATAGGGGACACGGAAAGACTGGTTTAAAAGCTCAGGCTAGCGGAACTGGAATGCTTGGTTTTCTTTCTGATAAAGACGGATTCAACCGGGTAACAGAAGATATTCATGAAGAAATTTTGTATGCAAAAAAACTTTTTCCTGGAAAAAAAATTTTCCTTTTGGGGCATAGCTTCGGCTCGTTTATTGCCCAGAATGTAATTGAAAAATATGGAAATGAAATTGACAAAGCTGTTCTTTGCGGAACTGCCGGTCCTAGACCTTTGACAGTTGCCTTTGCAAATTTTATTGGCGGAATTATAAAATTTTTTGAGGGTGCAAAAAAGCAAAGCCGTTTTATGAATGTTTTGACATTCGGTCTTTCAAATTCAAAAATAAAAAATCACCGCACTGAATTTGACTGGCTTTCAAGAGACAAAGATGAAGTTGACCTTTATATAAAAGATGAGTTTTGCGGTTTTGACGCTACAAATGGATTTTTGTGTGATATATATTCAGGTTTGCGCCAGATTCACAAAAAGAGCAATATTTTGAAAATCCCCCAAAATTTGCCAGTTTTTCTTGTTGCAGGAACTGCTGATCCTGTTGGCTCTTACGGAAAGACTGTAAAAAAACTTTTTAACTGCTATAAAAAATCCGGCATGAAAAATATTTCAATTCATCTTTATGAAGATGCGCGCCATGAACTTTTTAACGAAACAAACCGTGAGGAAATTATGGATGACATTCTGCATTTTTTACAAAGCTAGTTTTCTAGCTCTGCATCCTGCTGAATGTGAAGTCTTCTGGTCCTTTTTGCGCGTTTTGTTTTTACCTGAATTCCAGCGTCCTGCAAAAGTTTCCGCACTGCAAAATCAAGTTCTGTTCTCTGTGGATTTATAGGAAGCACAAAGTTTCTGCAGATTGCCCAGGTTCTTTTGTAAATTTCCGATGCTGAATATTCACTTTGGGCTTCGAGCTTCCAGTCAGTGAGCTGCTCAACAAAATCCTTCAAAAGAAAGTAAAGCCGCTCGCCAAGCCTTGAGTCATGATTTTGCTTTACGAACTCATCGAGTTTTTTTAAATTTTCAAGATATGACTTTGCGAACTTTTTATTTTCAAGAATTAGATTTGAAGCAGCTGGCTGAAGATATTCATACAAATCAGTTTCCAAAGCCGCATTTATAATTTCAAATGAATGTCCGCCGTTTATTATTTTTAAAAACTCTTCTGTGAGCCTTGAAGGTGAAACTGGCGACAAAAGCGGGGCAGAGGTTCTGATTTTCTTTTTTAGCTTGTGAGGAAGTTTGCAGCCTGTTGTTGCTCCGTATTTTACAGCTCTTAGCATTCTTACGGGATCTTCTATAAAAATTCTGTCGATTGGAATTACAGGTCTTACAATTCCTTTTTTTATGTCTTCAACTCCGCCTACATAGTCAATAACCTGCTGCTTTAGAGGATCGTAGTACAGTGCATTCAGTGTGAAATCCCGGCGCAACACATCTTCGTCCATAGAGCCGAACGCATTTCCGATTGAACCATCTACAATTGAGCGGAATGTGCTTACTTCAAAAATTTTTGTTCCAAAGAAAATATGCACAAGCCTGAATCTTTTTCCGATAATGCGGGAATTCCTGAAGATTTTTTTTATGCGGCTTGGAGTTGCGTCTGTTACAATGTCAAAATCCTTTGGCGTTCTTCCCCCAATAAGATCTCTTACAGCTCCTCCGACAATATAAGAGTCAAAACCGTTTTTCTTTAAGCAGTCAATAATAAAAATAGCGTCTGAATCTATTGATTCCCGTTTTATGCAATGCTCGTCTTTTGTATAAACAACGGCTTTTTTTACAGGATTTCCTTTTTCATCTGTAGAATATCTAACTAACACAGTGCGACTATTTTAATGTTCAAATGTTTTGAAGTCAATTACCCGAAAATCATTCATCAAAACGCAAGTGGCTTATTTGTTTACCGTTATTTTGTCTATTATTATGCTGACTTCTTCAATTAAAATTCCTGTGTACTTTTCGATGTTTTCGATTATGTACTGCTGAAGGCTGTGAATTTCTCCTGTGAGCTGGCGGCCGAACGGAACATCGATTGTGATTATAAGCCTATATCCGCGGCTGTCTGTTTTTATTGAAAGTTTTTTTATCCTGATTTCCTGCGAGAATTCATTTATGCAATGCATTGCCATCTGGCTAAGCGCGGCTTCTGAAATTTCAATTCTGCCTTTTTTGCTGAACTCTGGAGTTACAATTGATTTTTCCATTACAGAAGTTTCTTTCTTTAAAAATTTCAGCTTGCTTTTATTTGCAATGTCCCGGAGCGAGTCATGGAAAATTTGCGAGTAGCTTTTTTTTACTTCAATAGCCGGAACAGGAATTACGTGCTTGCCTTCGATTTGCCTTGAGCGGATTGCCTTTTCAATTTCCTCGCGGTTCGCAATGTCTTCGATTTTTATTATTTTTGATGGCAGCGGAATCTGAAGCCTTGTAGCGATTTTTCCAGCCATTTTTTCGCTTGTTCCGATTATGAGAAGTTTTTTGATTTTGTTTTTTTGAAGCGCTTTTGCAACATCATCACGGTGCTGCTTGTCATCAAAAAGCGCGATTCTTACAGCTCCCATGTATGTTTTTTCGTGCTTGGCAGTTTTTCCCGCAAGAATTTTATCGTCCTTTATAAGAAGTCCGTCGTCAATAATTGCCTCGATTCCGTACTTTTGAGCAAGAAGCTTTGCGCGGAAACTTTTTCCTGTTCCGCTTTCACCGACCAGCGCGAAAACTGTAAGACCTGTATGCAGCATTTTTGAAATAAAATTCATATATTAAATTATAAATTCAGCAGTAGGAATTTTCAAGAAATTTTCTATAAATTTTTTAAATAAAGGAGGAAGCTCTGCCTGAATTTCACTTGGAAGCAAAAGCGGATTGTCTTTTGGAAATTCCAGTTTCAAGGCGTGAAGAAAAAATTCGCAGCTAGAAAATTCTCCGTTTGGAATTTTTGATCCTCCGTAAGGTTTGTCTCCCAAAAGTGGAAAACCTTGGCTTGCGCAGTGAATTCGAATCTGATGTTTTCTTCCGGTTTCTATCTGGATTTTTGCAAGCGAAATTTCTTTTCCGCAGAAAATTCCTTGCGCGATTTTTTTTACTTTTGTGCAGGCATTTTTTCCCGCAATCATATCGTCAATCGTAAATTCATTTTCTGGAAGAAAATTTTCAACTATTGCAAGGTAAGTTTTTTTTATGCTGTGATTTTTTATGTTTTCAGAAAACCATTTTGCGCCATGAAGGCTCTGTGAAAATGCGACAAGTCCCGTTGTAAATTTGTCAATTCTGTGGAGCGGTCCAGGCCTGAATGAAAGGGAAGAGGTTTTTGTGTTATGCGCAACGAAATCAGCGAGGCAGAAATTTGAATTTTTTGAAGGCTGAACTTCAATTCCGCTTTGCTTATTTATTATCCAGAGGTGCTCGTTTTTGAATGCCGTTTGAACTGAAATATTGGCATGAATTTTTGGCTGTGCATTTTTGATAGTTGCGCTTCTGTTTAACAAAAAGTCTGCTATGGAAATTTTATCTCCGCTTTTGATTCTGTCTTCTGGAACTGACTTTGCATTGTTTATCTTTATCAATGTTTTTCTTATAAGCTTGAAAATATTTTCGGGCTGAATTCCTTTAGATTCAAATATGCGTTTTACAGCTTTGTCTAGGCGTCTTCCTTCATCATCCTCCTTTGCTTCAAATTCTATAAATTCCATGTGTCTATTATAGAATAATTTATGCTTATATGCTATAATTCTGCACATGAATTTAAAGGAACAGCTCCATTTGTTTTTTTCTCAGCCTGCTTTCTTGGCGTGCTTGTTCAGCTGGCTGTCTGCTCAACTTGTAAAAACTCTCATAAAGCTTTTCTCTGGAAAAGTTCATAGTTTAAAGGAATTGTTTGAACTCCTTTTGTGGCGTACAGGAAGTATGCCGTCTAGTCATTCTGCGCTTGTAGCTACGCTTTGCACTACAATTGGATTCCGTTCCGGTGTTAACAGCGATGTTTTTATTCTTTCGCTTGGTTTTTATTTGGTTACAATCCGCGATGCTGTTGGTGTGCGCCGTGCAAATGGGCTTCAGGCTGCAATGCTTAATAAAATAGGGCGTCTTCTTGCTGCAAAAAATATAATTGAAGAAGTAAAACCAATAAAGGAAGTCCAGGGGCATACTCCGGCGGAAGTTATTATCGGTTCTCTGCTTGGCTTTTTTATCGGACTTGCGTTCAGTGTTTAAAATGAAGCCTAACAAAGTAAAAATTTCGTTTTCCATTGCGGCGGTTTGTTCCGCTTTTATTTTTCTCTTTGCCTTTAGGAGCATTCCGGTTTTTAGAATTTGGGACAGCTATAAAGTTGTTTACGCTGACAAATCTATTTCAGAAGAAAAGGTTCTTTCATGCCTTGAAAATGCAGGCTGCCAGAATATAATAAGTCTTGACCGGCAGCAGATTCCATTAGTTTCAGATTTTACCCCGGTTCTTCCAGATTCTTACAATGAGTATTTGACAAGCCGGCTTGGATATTTTTTTGACTACTCAAAATCTTTTTTGCTTTATTATATTCCGAATGGCTCAGGTCAGCAGATTGTAAAGGCTCTTGAAAATCTTTCGAGTGAAACCGGGCTTCAGGCTGGAATAGACGGAATTCAGCAGTATCCGTTTGCAGTTCCAGTTGTTTGCATTATAGTTTTTTTTACTTTTTTGTATTTGTCTAAAAACAAAGTTCCATTTTTTTTATCGGCTTGCTTTAGCTTGCTTTTGTCTTTTTCCAAGCCGTTTTATCCTATTGCGGCGGCTGCTGTTTTGTATATGCTTTCATGCTATTTATCTCAGAGGATTTGGGGAAGAAAAAAAGCTTTTTCCGTGCTTAAGAAAAATCCGTATTTTATAGTTCCGCTTGCAGTTTCATTTTTTATTTCTTTGCTTTCTGGAGTGCAGGAAGGCTTTCTTATGATTTTATGCGGACTTTCTTCTTGCTCATCTCTTTTTCTTTTGGGAACTTTTGAGTCATTTATGGATTCAAGAAATTCTTTTAAAGTTGCAAAAATTTTTTCTGCTCCTCAGCTTCCGCTTATGTATCCTGCGACGGCTTTTCATACGCTTCTTTGCCTTGCGCCATTGCTTGTTTTGCTTTTTTGTTTTATTTTCGCTTCCAACTTCAGTTTTGCTTCTGGAAAAAATGTTTCGCTTCCTGTTCCTGTTGAAACTTCATCAGAAAGTTCAATTCCTTCGCTTAAGGATTTTTATTGCTGGGCTTGGAATGTGGAGTCGTTTCCGTATAAAAACTTAAATAAAAATTCCGGTTTTGAAAAAGTGCAAGAGGGAAGTGTTGTTTCTGTTCCGCGGTTTGAAGAAAAAGATGGCAGAATTTTTCAGGCGGATTCAATTGTTATGAAATTCAATTCAGATTTTAAAAACCGCATTGATAAAAAAGTTGAATCTCTTGGCTACAATGCGATTGAAAAACTGATGATAAAACAAGGAGAGAATACAAGCGTTGCTTACAGCTCAAAGGAAAATATTTCCAGACGGCCTGATGGATTCAGCGCGGGTTTAATTTTGTCATGTCTTTTTGTGCCGGTTTTCCTTTTGCTTTTGTATGTAGTAAAATCAAACAGGCGCAGAAGTTTGTGAACTGATTTTTTTAAATGATTGCTGTCTGTATTTTTTTGCAGGCGGCTTTGGGAAAAAAGATAAATGAAGACTGTGAATAATTTTGTTTTGCCTGGACATCCGATGTTTCAGGATTCTGTAAGAGCTTTTTTGCCTCGGAAAGTTGTAATTCCATTCAGGCAGTCGAGCGAGGCGGAGTATTCCTGCGGATTTCAGCCGGGCGACATTGTGAGAGAAGGACAGATAATTGCTTCTCCAAAAAATTTTGCGGACGGGGCTAATATTCATTCTTCTGTTCCGGGAAAAATACTTTCTATTTTTAGATGCACGCTTCCTGATGGAACTTTGGGAACTGCGGCGGAAATTTCTACAGACGGCGCATTTTCGTATCTTGGAAAAAAACTTCCTTCTGCCGATTATAATTTTTTGAATGCAGAAACTTTGCTTGAAGAATTTAAAGTAAAGGGGGTTGTGAATACATTCAGCAAAAAAACTGAATCTCTTTGCACCCAGATAAACCGCGGAAATCTTGTAAAAGAACGATTTGTAATTGTAAGAATGTTTGACGAAGATCCAAGCCGGTTTACAGACAGTTTTATTGCAAATAAATTTACTTTGGAAGTTGTTCAAGGAGCATTGATTTGCTGCAAGGCTTTTAGCGCGAAAGGAATTGTTTTTGTTTTGCCTAAGAAATCTGATATTGAAATTTCTTCAGAGCTTTTTGGCAATATTCCTTTTTTATGTGCAAATGCTGAAACTGAAAAATATCCTTGCGGTTTTATGCAGAATTTGATTAGAACAATCCGCAAGTCTTCCAAGAATTCAGAATTTTCAAAAGTAAACAGCAAGTGCCTTTTCTTAGATCCTGAAACTGCATTTTCAGTTTTTGAAGCTGTTGTAAAAGGAATTCCTGTTATTGAGCGCTATGTTCATGTGTACGGAAGCTGTTTGAAATCCGTTGGAATGTTCAAGGCGAGAATTGGAGCTTCCATAAAAAGCCTTGTTGAGCAATGCGGCGGATTTAAAATTCCTCCTTCAAAGATTGTTATAAACGGAATGATTACAGGAATGGCGGCTTCAACTTTGGATATTCCAATTACTAAATCTATAAAGTCTTTGGAATTTGTTCCGGCTACGGAGCTTTGTGTTCAGGATGAAAAAAACTGCATAAGATGCGGAAAATGCAGAAATGTTTGCCCGGAAGGACTTTCACCTGATTTGCTTTACAAGCATTTGGCAGAAAACTATCATCTTCCAAAAGAACTGTGCGCTACAAGTTTGCTCTGCTCCCATTGCTCTGTCTGCAACAGCGTTTGTCCTTCGCGCCTGCCTTTAAGCCAGACAATAGCTTTGCTATAAGGAAAAAAAATGACAAATACAGAATTAAAAAAACATTGTTCAAAAATAACTTTAAATCCGTTTGCAAGCGCATCTTATTCACTTGGAACAATTTCATTTGTGATGATTGCGCTTCTTCTTGTGCAAGTCGCTATGCTGGCACTTTCAAAAAGCTTTGCCTCTCTTGTTGTGCTTTTATTTGCTTTGCTGGCGTCGGTTTGCGCGGAAGCTGCCTTTTACTTTTCTAAGCGGACTGAAAAACATACTTGGAGAATTTCTGTTATACAAGGCTTGATTGCAGGACTTTTGATTCCTTCTGTTTATCCAGTCTATGCGGTTTTTGCCGTTGTGTTTTTTACTTTGCTTCTTGGAAAATTTGTGTTCGGAAACTTTGCTTCGTCTTGGGCTAATTTAGTCGCGCTTTGCATTGTCACTTTGTATTTTCTAAATCCTTCTGCGTTTCCTCCGTTCTCTGTTTCTGCGCAAGACCTTCAGGCAAGAAATGCGGCTCTTTCTCTGATTCAAAATGGAACAGTTCCTTTGCTTGAACTGGATTCTTCTATCACAGATTTTTTGAATAGCTATATTTTTAAGTTTTTTGGAATTTCAATTCCAGATGGATATGTGAGCTTGTTCTGGGACAATGGTTCTGTGATTCCGGCTTTTAGATTCAACTTTATAACTTTAGTTTCTTCAATTATATTGGTTTCATTTGATATGGTGGATTACGTTGTTCCCGCTGTTTTTCTTTTTGTCTATTCATTTTTGGTAAGATTTTTGCTTCCGTTTTTTATAGGCGGAATTCCGTTCCAAGGCGACATTCTTCTTGCTCTTCTTACAAGCGGAACTTTGTTTTGCACGCTTTATCTTTTGCAATGGTACGGAACTTTGCCAATGACTTTGTGGGGAAAAATTCTTTATGGTTTTTTTGCAGGACTTATTGGCTTTCTTATAATTGGAAGCGGAACTTCTTCTGCAGGCTATGTTTTTTTGATTCTTGTAATAAATTTGCTTTCTCCTGTAATTCAGTTTTTTGAAGACAAAAATCTGTATGAAAATGTTTCCAAAAAACTTATTCCGCGCATAAAGGAAATCAGCGAGGTTTAAAATGCTTGAAGATGAAATTGAAACTGTAGATAACGAAAAAAAACTTTTTTATAAAACGCTTCTTATAAAGTGCGGAATTTTCTGCGGAATCCTTGCTGGATTTTTTGCAATTCTTGTTTTGTTTACTTTACTTGGAAGAAATTCCTGGAAGAACGGGCTAAAAAAAGAAACAGCGAAAGTTTTAAAAGACAACGGCATTGAAAACATTCAGCTTGGAAATTGGGTAAAGATTAAAACTGTGCTTACAGTTTCAGTTTCTGTGTATGAAGCGTTTTCTGGAAATGCTGAAAATGAAATGTATGCATTAATTGTTCGGGTTCCGACTTTGTACGGACCAGTTCCTGCTGTTTACATTTATTCAAATAAAAACGGCGCAGAGTTTATTGGTTTTTCGCATATTGCAGGAAAAACAAATTTTCATATAAAAGAGAATTCAGAAAATTCTCAAATTGAATACTGGAAAAATAAAATACCAGCGATTATAAATACAAAATTTTCCAGTTGAATTTGACTGCTTTTTTGGAAGGTTAAAATGAAAAAAAACGAACTTTATATTTATATACCTCTTTCATTTGCGCTTCTTCTTCCTGTCCCTGGAAGATTTGCCTACGGACTGATTATGATTTTTCTGCTTTATCTTATGTCTGTGTGCGGAATTCTTTTTAAAAAGTTTGCTGTAAAATTTTTTAATGCAGAACTTCACAATGTAATTGTAACAATTATGTTAGTTTCGCTCTGTATACTTGTCCGTCAGCTTGTGATAATTTTTTCTCCTTTGACTGCATTTGTTTTAGGAATTGTATTTTTTATGCCGGCTTTTACTTCCTTTATTCTTGGAAACTTGTATTCTCCTTCTAGCTTGCCAGTCCTTTTTGAGCTAAAAAATGTTCTTGTAAAGTGCAGTTTCTTTTGTGCTTTTGCGCTTGTGTTTTTCTTTATAAGAGATGTCTTTGGATACGGAACAATTTCTTTTCCTTCAGCGAACGGAATTTTTGAAATTCAAATTTTCAGTGCGGAAAATAAAATTTTGCCTTTTTCATTTTTAGCTTCAATTCCCGGAGCAGTTGTCCTTTTGCTTTTATTTAACGCATTGTTTTTCAAAATAATTTCGGCTTTTGAAATCATAGAAACTTCACAGGTGGACTAAAATGTTTTCAGTTTTTTTCTATTATATTTCTTATGCGTCTATAGTCTTGGTTTATGGAATTGGAATGGAGCGGGCAGTTTACCTTTCTGGAAATAAAAATCCGCTTTGGCTAAAGGCTATAAAAATGCTTATAACTGCAAGTTCTGTTTCAGCCTTGTCTTATCTTTTTGTAAATTCGCTTTTAGTTCCTGCTGAACTTTCCGAGCTTTATCCTTTTGCTGTTCTTTTGATTTTTATTCCTGTTTCGGTTTTTATAGAAGCAATTATCAGAATAACGACAAAAATCAGCGCAGTTGAATTTTCTATTTCGCTTCTGTTTATTTTTGTTGCCATTACAGAAAGTTCTTCGCTTGCTGAATGTGTTTTTATAGCTTGTATATGTGTGCTCTCATTTTTTATTTTTATACCTTTTGTTTATTCTCTTTGCCGGAAATTTGATCTTTATGGCGGCAGAACTGAATGCTCAAGAAATAATTTTATTCTTGCGAGCATTGCGATTATCATGCTGATTCTTTTGTGCTGGAATGTTTCATGGCTGAATAAAGGAGTTTTTAAATGGTAGCGGCGATTCTTTTTGGACTTCTTTTTATAATTGTTATTTCCTTTTTTTGTGTTTTTATTTTTTACATTTTGTCTCCTTCACTAAAAAAACAGGAAATTCCTTTTGAAAATTCTTTGATTTCTGAAACTGAACTTTTAGAAAAATCTAACTTTGAAGAGTTTTCTGCCGCTACAGAAAATAAGGCTGTTGTGCTATGTTCGTCTGAAAAAAATTGCGGTGAAAAAAGAATTGATTATAATGGTCCTAAAAACTGCGCTTTATTCTTTTCAGTTTTTGACACGGAATACAATTGCAAATATATTTGCGCAGGATTTGGAGACTGCATAAAATCTTGTCCGCGCGGCGCATTGTCCATAAAAAATAAAACAGCAGTTGTAAGCAGTCTTTGCAACGGCTGCGGAAAATGCATTGATTCCTGTCCGCATAAAATTATAAAGTTGATTCCGGTCGCAACAAAAAAAATTGCGGTGTGCAATTCGCCTTTCTCTGAAAAAACAGAATGTTCAGAATTTCTTGTTGAAAAAGAAATCTTGCCTTTGGATAAGAGAGGCTTTAAATTCTGGAAAAAGTGCTATACAATATTTTGCAAAAGGTAAGCTGCTTTAATGAAGAGTAAATTCTGTCTTGTTCTAAATGCTGATTTAGAAAGTTCTGATGAAACTGTTTTGCTTGAAAAAAACTATCAGAATGTTTTTAAACCGTTGCTTTCATTTTTATATTCTCATAAAGATTTTTTTCTTACTATTGGATTTTCAGGATCGCAGCTTGCACATTACGAAAAAAAGCATCCAGAATCAATAGAACTTCTTCATGAGCTTACCTCTAAAAGACAGATTGAAATAATCGGCGGCGGATATTATTCTCCGATTTTTCCTTTGCTTTTGCCAATGGACAGAAGCGGCCAGATTGAAAAAATGAATTCGCTTGTCCGCTCAACAATTGGAAAACGTCCGTGCGGAATGACTTTGTTCGGAAGCATTTGGGATTCTTGCCTTGTTTCAACTTTTCAGTCATGCGGAATGGAATATATTTTTTTGGACAGTTCTCTTGTTCCAAAAAAGCATTTAAAGTGCTGTCCGCTGATTGCAAGCGAGCAGGGAAGAAGCATAAAAATTTTCCCGTCTTATAAAAACTTAATTCCATCTGAAAATGAATCTTTTGAAGAATGGACTTCAAGAATTAAAACTTTTGCTTCAAGAATTAAACCAGAGCAATTTTCTTTTTCGGATGATCAGTTTTTTGAACCTGTGCTTTCTCTTTGTTTTTCATTTGAGCAGTTCGCTTCTTTTATGAAATCGCAGTGCTTTTCTTCTCTCTCTGAAAATGCAGAAGATGTTTCTTTTACAACTCCATATTTGTATTTGAAAAAATCAAAGTGCTTTTCTCCGGCTTATATTCCTGCTGGAATGGACAGCGAAATTTCCAAGTGGAGCTTGATTCCGTTTGAACAGGTAGAAAATAAAACTGGATTTCCGCCTACAATACACGACTACCTGAATTTGTATTCACAGAACAAAAGACTTTATGAGCGCATGGTTTATATCAGTATGCTGGTTTCGCAGTGCAAGGGCGGAGACAAAGTTAGAAAAAACGCATCATCTGAAATGCTTTGGAAAGCGCAGGACGGAACAAATTATTTGTCGCTGTCTTTTGGCGTTCCTTCTCCTGCTGAAAAAAGGCAAAAAGCTTTTTATTCTTTAAATGAAGCTGAACGTCTGATTCGCGAAGCTGCAAAAAATTTCAGAGAGTCGCTTACTTCTTTTGACTGCAACGGAGACGGACTCAACGAATATATTTGCCAGATGGAAAAATACAATGCGGTTGTTTCTTTGCACGGCGGACAAATTTCTGAGCTAAATTTTATAAAGAACGGTGCTAATTATGCCGCAAGCCTTTCCCGGATTGAAAAGTTTGATTTGGGAACAGATTTTTATAGCCGTGGATTTTTTTCCGATCATTTGATTGAGCCTGAAAAGTTTGAAAAGTATTTGGCAGAAGAAACAATTGAAAAATGCATTTTTTCCAATTCACAGTTTTCAGAAAAAAAACTTGAATCCAAGCGAAAAGAAATTCAACTTGAAGGAAATGGACTTTTTTCTTCTATGAAACTTCCTGTAAAGCTTAGAAAGAATTTTATTTTTTCTTCAAGCGGAATCACAGCTCAATATATTTTAAAAAACGAAAGCCCGATTGAATTGAACGCAGTGTTTGTGGTTGAGCTTAATTTTGCCCAGACACGCTTTGACAAAAAATTTGAAATGGGAAGCCAGTATTCTACTGAAGCTGTATTGAATGAGTCTCGTCTTCTTTTGCCGGATTCTTTTTATGCTGCTGAAGGCGTTTCTATTATTCAAGTAAAGGATTCAGCAGACAAGCGCATTTTTGTTATTGAGCCAAATGAAGATTCCGGGCTTAGCTGCGCAATGCTTATGTTTAAGCGTCCTGTTGACAGTCTTGATCCAAAAGTAACTTCTTCTACTTATAAAGTTGCTCTTTTTTGGAATATAAATCTTTCTGCCGGAATGGAAAAAGAAAAGACAATTAACTTGAGTGTTATGCCTCTAAAAAAATAAAAAATAGTCGTTCTTGTGCTGATCAGGAATCTGTTGTGAAATTTCAATGGATTATCGGGTCAAGCCCGATAATGACATTAAACTATAAAATTCGGTATTCAGTTATCATCTTCCTGCAAGTTTTTTCTTTAAACTTTTGTAGAACCAGGCGCGCAGTTTTTCTGCTGTCTTATAGAACGAGTACCAGTTTTTCTTTAGAACAACATCAAAACTTCCTGGCCTATGAATGAGTTTTCCGCCGAAACCAGTTTTAAAAAGGAACAAGCCGTGCATTGGATGGTTTTTATTTTCTTCTGGAGGACATCCATAAAAATCATAGACTGGGCAGCCGAATTTTTTTGCATCGCAGATTGCATTCCATTGAAGCAAATACGCCGGCATAAAGTTCCGCTTTATATTTCCCGAAGCGCCGTAAAGATAAACTGCTTCTCTTTGGCAGAACAAAGTGATTATTCCTGCAAGAACGTCTGAGCCATGCTTTGCAAGATAAAGTTTTACAACTGGAGCATTTGGAGTTTCTGCGCTTGAGTTTAACAAGTCAAGATAATAATTTTTTTGATGAAACTGAACTCCATCTCGTTCGCTTGTCTGCATAAAAAGCTTAAAAAATTCTTCAAATGCGCTTGGAAAATCAGCGTCTTTTGCGGAATAGGATTTTACTTCAACACCTTTTTTCGCAGCAAGCCTTATGTTGTATCTCCATTTGCTTTTCATTTCAGAAAGAATTTTTTCTTCGGATTCCAAAAGCGAAAGCAAGACTGTATCTGGCGGCTGTATATCTGTGGCTGTTTTTTCTATGCAGAAATTTTCTTTCTTTGTCTTGCGTTGCTTTAAAAATTTTTTTTCATTTGCGACAAAATTATTTTTTTCTTCAAGACTTTCAAAGTCAATCGCAGGATCAAATCTTATGCAGATTGTGTCTTTTGGCAGAAACTTAAATATTTTTTTTGAAATAGATTCAAGTTCATTTGAAAATTTCTGGCTAAGGTTTTCTTCATTGCTGGAAAATTCTGGAGACATTGGAATATACGCTATGCTGAATTTCTTAATTTTCAAACTGAACGAGCGCACAAGAACTGAAAGGCATTTTTCATTTTCCTTGTATTCTTTAAAGGATTCAACTTTAGAAACATTATCTCCATCAAAGATAAAGAAAAATGTTTTCCAGCCATGCCTGCCTTTAAAGTCTGCCCAAAATTCAGTTTGTAAAAAACGTTGCTCCTGATTTCGCATTTTGCCTTTTCCAGCTTTTTAGTGAACGTTTCCGTTTTTTGTTTTTACAGTTGAAATTTGTTTTCCAGCTGCGGTTAGAGATTTTCCGCCAATCTGCACTTTGTTTTCCAAAACTTTTATTTCAACTGCAAAAAAATCTTCCGCCTGAATTTGCTCCGGCTTGGAATTTTCTGAGGAGCATTCAAGAATAACCTTTGTTCCGGGTTCTGCCCAAGGAGCTTCCAAAGGTTCTACGCAGTCTTTTCCGTCTTTATCTTTGTAGTCGGCGGCAAGCAACATTCCTTTGCTTTCAACTCCGCGCATTTTTCTTGGAGCAAGATTTGAAGCAAGAATTATATGTTTTCCAAGAAGCTCTTCAGGCTTTAGAAAATCACGCAGTCCGCTTTGGATAATGCGTTCTGTTCCGCTTCCGTCATCAAGAGTTTCAATGTAAAGTTTGTCGCTTTCAGGATTATTTTCAATCTTTGTAATTTTTGCAACTTTCAGCTCGATTTTTTCATTGAACCATTCAGCCTGTTTTTCAAAAGGAAGAACTTCAATCTGCTTTTTTTCTTTTTTCTGTTTTTTTTCAACTGGCTTTGCGTTGCGGTCTTTTTGTGTTCCTGAAAATTTCTGCCTGAACGCTTCCATTGTCTTTTGATCGAGCGGGGTAAAGAAAACTTCCGTCGGTGAAACTTCGCTTAAGCCTTCTGTGTTTCCAAGATCAGACCAGTCAAGGCCTTCCGGCTTTTTTTCATCATTGAAACGTGGCTCTCTGATTTTCTTTCCAAAGTAAGACATTATTTTTTCTGCGAACTGTGGCATATAAGGATGCGCCATAATCATAAGGTCTTTTATCATGTAGCAAAGATTGTGAATGAGTTTTGCAGCTCGCTCTGGATCTGTTTCTCTTGTTTTCCATGGCTCTGTGTCCTGGAACGCTTTGTTTCCGATGTCTGAAATTGCAAACACTTCATGGAATGCGTCTTTTAAGTTTGCCCACTCAAGATATTCCGTTGCTTTTGCCTCATGCTCTTTTACCTGCGCCCAAAGTTCTTCATCAACTGGAGCGTCTGGAATTTTTGAATCATAATATTTCTGAACAAAAAGAAGAGTGCGGTTTACAAGGTTTCCAAGATTTCCGATAAGCTCTCCGTTGTAACGCTCGCGGAATTCTTTCCAAGTGAACTGATAGTCCTGTTTTTCCGGGCGGTTGTAGAAAATGTAGAATCTCCATGCATCTGCCTTGATTCCGCTTTCCTTTGCGTCTGTTCCAAACACACCTACGCCACGGCTTTTTGAAAATTTTCCATCCTCGTAGTTTAAGTATTCAGTTGAAGACATGTGGAACAATTTTGTAAAGTTATGTCCGCTTCCAATTTGCGAACATGGGAAAATTACTGTGTGGAACGGAATGTTGTCTTTTCCAATGAACTGGAACAAGTCAACCGGCGGCTTGTTTTTTGCTTCTTCACTTTCTTCTGGAAGCCACCAGCTTTTCCAGTCAAATGAAGGCTTGGATGCTGCAATAAGCTCATCGGCAAGCTGCTTTGTTATTGAAATATATCCGATTGGAGCGTTGAACCAGACATAGAAAACTTTGTTCTCATATCCGGCCTTTGGAACAGGAATTCCCCATTTTAAATCACGTGTAATCGCGCGTTCGTTAAGTCCGTCTCTTATCCAGGCTTTTGTTATGTTGATTGCGTTGTCTGACCATCTGCCTTCTTTGCTTGTCTTGTTCATCCAAGAGTCAAGGTTCTTGCTGATTGAAGGAAGGTCTATATAAAGATGACGGGTTTCCCTTATTTCCGGAGTAGAACCGCAAGTTGCGCACCTTGGAGATTTTAGCTCAACTGGGTCTAAGAGCGAACCGCATTTGTCGCATTGGTCGCCTCTTGCATCTTCGAATCCGCATTTAGGGCAGACTCCATGAACATAGCGGTCCGCAAGGAACATCTGGCATGAAGGGCAGAAAAGCTGCTTGTTTGTATGCTCTTTTATGAATCCGTTTTTGTCCAAATCCTTGAACATTGCCTGTGTTATTTCTGTGCATTCTTCATTTGAAGTGCGCCCGAATTTGTCAAATGCAATGTCAAACCATTTGTAGATTTCGTCATGCTGCTTGTAATAGTAGTCGCAAAGTTCGCGCGGAGTTTTCTTTTCTTCAACAGCGCGTGTTTCTGTGGCAGTTCCGTATTCATCAGTTCCGCAGACATAAAGAGTTTCGTATCCACGGCTTCTGCAAAACCTTGCAAAAACATCGGCGGAAAGCATTTGTATTAAATTTCCAAGATGAGGAATATTGTTTACATAGGGAAGGGCTGAAGTTACAAGTCTTCTATTTAAATTCTTAATATTTTCCATAATGTTACAATTATAACAAAATGAGCCTTTGTCCACAAGGGATTTTTGAGCAAAGGAAGTTCTAATAAGGTTTTTGAGCAAGAATTCATTTTATTAAAAATCCGTGCCGCGGATATGTGCAAGTCCGCATGGCGGATATGGTTACGTCCGTGCCACGGATATGTGCAAGTCCGCATGGCGGATATGGTTACGTCCGTGCCACGGATATGTACGTGTCCGCTATGCGGATGTGTTAATGTCCGTGCCACGGACTAAATTATTTTAATTTTTGAAAACGTTTATTAAATTTAGAATAGAAGAAACTTGTTCAACAGATAAAACTTCAAAGAAAGATATGGATTCTTTTTTTTCAATTAAAATGCTTCGTGAAAAATTCTTCAATCAAAATATCAATATTCTTTTTTAATGCAGATTTCAGTTCGGGGATGATTATGTCAGTTTGTTTGTTTTCTATATTTTCTGGAATTAAAAACTGGTAAGCATCGGTTTCTAGGGCGTTTGCAATTTTTATCATGGTTTTATCACTTGGCCAAAGGCGTTTTCCTTCGATGCTATTTATTGTCTGGTCAGAAAGTCCGGCTTTTTCTGCAAGTTCAAATTGAGAAAGATTTTTGGCTTTTCTGATTTTCTTTAAGTTTGCTGAAAGCCTGTTCTTTAATTCATCCGAGTCCATAAAAAAAGTATCACATTATTAAATCAAGAAATACACTTAGGAAAAGTACAATTATTTTTAAAATAAAGTATTGTAAATACGTAAAATAAGATTTATACTAATTAAAAATATATTATTACGTATTTTTACTACGTATTGGAGATTTTGTTTTGAAAAAACACGCCATTCTCTGCGGCTGTGCGCCTGACGGATTCACGCAGAAAAAAATAAACGAAATGCACGATTTTCTCATAAGTGAAGCCGGCGGCTCTTGGGCTGAAAAGGAAATAACGATTTTCCCGAACGGCGTGGATGAAGCAATGCTTTCTTTTGTGCTTGAACGGCTAAGAGCGGACAAAACTGAACAAATTCTTCTATATATATGCACTTTGTCGCCGGTTTCAGAGAGCGAAAAATCCGTGTGGCTTGGCGGCGAGGAAGTGCGGAAAAGCGTGATTGAGGATTTCTTTGCGGATGGGTGCGGTCAGGTGATTTATGACTCGTGCAGGGAAATGGTGAGGGA
>NZ_DBKJ01000116.1:0-35209 GCF_002297325.1 Treponema sp. UBA753
GAGTTTACTGCGTAAACATCGCAGGGCAAGTCTGAAAATAAAAATCGGTTTTGAACTTTTTGTCAGGCGATTTCTTCTTTTAGAATTTCAACCAATTCTGACGGTGTTACAATAAATGATTTTTCAGGAAAATGCTTTCCATTCCCTGTTACAAGAAAAGCATCCTTGTCTTGCGCCGATAATGTTACTACATAAAAAACAACATCCTTTGGGTCGGGCATTGTTTCATTTGATTCTACAAATTCTGTAATTTTCAAGCCATTGTCCATAACATCTTTCAAAAGATTTATGATTATGCTTTCTGAAAGCTTGAATTTATCTCTTCTTAAAACTTCATTGTATTCTTTGATAATTTCATCGGAATAAACAGGAACAATATTTCCATTTGCAAGAAAACGCAAAATTCTCACAGTTGGAGAGCTTTCATTTCGAGTTATCAAAGCTGAAACAAGAACATTTGTATCAATAACAACATACTTTCTTTTCATTTACAAGCCTGACCTTGCAGCAGAGATTTCAGCATTGATTTCGTCAAGAGACATCTCAGGGACATTGTTCTTCTTAATTGAATCTCTTGCGTCTTTGTAGATGTTCCATCTTTCAGAACGAGAATCATTCCTTAACTCAAATGGAAGTCCGCCTACTGCAATGCTTTTTTTGAAAAAAATCCTGACCGCAGTAGGCAAATCCAAGCCAAGCGATTCATAAATACTTGTAACATCTTTTTTTGTTTCTGAATCTACTTTTATCTGAACAAGAGCTGTATTTGTCATAGCAACACCTCCAAAAGTATGTTTTTAACTATATAATAGCATACTCCTGTCAATTTTACTATGTCTTCTATAAAATCGTACCCAGTCTGATTAGCAAACATAGTTGCTTTATTTTTCGTCTCCGGCAGATAAATTTGTCCATCCGGCAGTAACAGATTCTAAGTTTCCGCTAATTGCCAAATTCCAGAATTTTATCTCATCTGCGCTGAATTCTTTTTTGCAGCTTATGGCAAAGTTGCGCAAGTCTACGGTCATAAACCTGTTGTGCGTGAACATTTTTCCGTTCTTTTTGCCGTTATAATCAGGAAGGACAAAATTTGCACCACAATCTGCAATTACAAGTTCTTTTGGGCGGATTGCAACAATTTTAAGCGGTCCGTAAAAATGTGTATCGCGCTCTTCATATTCTGGAATATATGCCGTGATTGAAGCTATTTGGCTATCACTAGGTGCTCCATTGTATTGGTCGCTGCCGCTATTCAATTTTGCGCTTATTGTTCTTTCTCCTGACCAGCCATAAACTTTATAATCTGACAAGTCCGAAGACAAAACAACGAGCGCGCCACGGCTATTAATTGTACCACCATCAGTTAAAACAAATTGATTTGCAACATTTAAACTTTTGTCGTTTACAAGAACAGCCACAGTTCCGTCTTCAAGAACTGCCATGTCTGTAACTCCACCGGAAAGATTAAAAGATTTCCCACTATGCCCAATTGTTCTGCTATTAGAAAAGTCATCAATAGAAACAACTGAAATATCATACTTGGTTGTTGCATAATTATAGTAATTATAAACCATATAAACTTTATCATCCTTTACTGCAAAGCATTTTACGCTACCAGCATTACTATTATTAACCTTTATATGGCCTAGAGATGAAAAATTTAAATCAGATTGCTCTGATACATTTTCTATACAAGAAAGCTCAAAAACTCCCACTTGACTGTCATCATCTCCTATACGATAAAGAGTATCTGTGGTTGGTTCATAATATAAATCTCTATAATATGAATAACTGCTTGTACTGCTATCAGCTACCTCAGTTAATGATGGCTGTGTTTTTTTATGCATCTATAACCATTGCTAGTAGAATATAATATATAATATAAATTTGAGTTTTTATCTTCTGCAAAACTTACAAATTTACCTGTAAAGGAATCTATGACTGTATTTAAGTTTGAGTAATCATATAATGCAATATCACATTCAATATTTGTATTAAAATTAGCAAGAGCCGTATACTTTGAATAATATGCGGTTTGTCCCTCAAGAATCATTGTAATATTGCAGTCTGTGGTTTCGCCGGCTTTTACGGTAATTTCTGTGCTTCCGCTTCCTTCAAGAATGTTTTCGTCTGTGTTCCAGGCTTCCGCTGTTGCTGTGTATGTTCCCGGCTCTAGGTCTTCAAATTCCAGTACCCCCCCCCACAGTTCCTTCTTCGGTTTGGTCAAAGCCGTCATTATAAAGGCGAACAATGTATTGGTTTGCGTTGCTGCTGCTGTAAGTGTATGTGGCACGCGCGCTTCCGGGCAGGGCAACACGAACAGAGCCGTTTTCGCCAGAGCCAGAGCTCATGTTCATGCACGAAATAAATGCGAATAAAAATGCTGGTAAAATAGAAAAAATTAGCTTTTTCATAAAGATTCCTCCTTAGTTTGAGATTCCCGTGTCGCTGCACGGGAATGACAGTTGTGTTTTAGAATGGAAATGACAGTTTTTTTGTCATTATCCGGCTCGACCGGATAATCCGCATTAACAGTTTCCTTGTCATCTTCGGGCTTGACCCGGAGATCTTCCGCATAAAGAATGACAGTTTATTATAATTATGATTCAAAATATTCTATTTGTCAGCATTTGAGGGCATTTTTTTTAACTTTTTTATTGCGTAATCTTTTTACAAACAAAACGGCTTCCTTGCAAAATTCAATGGCATTGAAAATTATCATTGCTTTCTATAGAATAGCCTATTATGAATTTTAATAAGAAAAAAAAGAATCTGCTTGTTCCTATAGCCGTTATATTTTGCGCCTTGTACATTATTTTTTCAGTGCAGCCAATGGGCCAAGAAATTCATTTTACACCGGAATGGACAGAAGACATTTCACATATTCAAGAAAATTCAAATGATGCAAAAAAGATTCCGTTTAAGCTTTCACAGAACATAGGATATTTTACAGCAGACGGAAAAATTGTTTCAGCAACAACATTTCCTTTCAAGTCGGCAATTTCAGAAAAATGGTACGCAACATTCGGGGCAAGCGGCACAAAGACCGACTTTTTTTTCGCAGACGGAACTTTAGCTGGAACAATTGACGAAGCCGGATTTCCATTTTTTGACCAAGATAGAATTTTTGTAATGCAGCCGGGCGGAACTTCTTTTGTAAAATGCAATTCAGAAGGAAAACGCGAATGGAACTACGAGCATTATTCGCCAATCACCGCATTTTCATCAAGCAAAAACGGAACTGCCGCAGGATACGCAGACGGAACTGTAATTTCTTTTTTGCCGGACGGAAAAATTGACCAGAAATTTGCGCCTGGCGGAAGCAATTACGATGTGATTCTTGGAGTTGCAATTTCTGAAGATGGAAACAGAATCGCCTGTGTTTCAGGACAAGATCAGCAAAGATTTATTGTTGCAGAAAAAAACGGCGGACATTCAAAAGTAATTTACCACGAGTATCTTGAAAATTCCATTTCCCGCCAGACGCTTGTAAAATTCAACAACAATTCTGATTACGTTTATTTCAACGGAAAAGATTTTCTTGGAATCGTCAATTCAAAAAAATCCACAAGCAAAAAAATTCCAATCAAAGGGAAAATTTCTCAAATAGAATTTTCTGACAACAATGAGCTTGTTTTTATTTTGAGCAAAGACGGAAAAAAATACACTGTAACAATTCTTGAATCTTTTGTTTATCCAATGGCATCGTTCAGCTTTGAAGGCGAATGTTCATTTATTCAGACTTATGAAGATTCTCTTTTCATTGGACGGAACACAAAAATTTCAAAAATTTCAATTTCAAAAAAATAGCTAGATAGTTTCTTGCGGAGAAAAAAATGAAAAAAACAATTTTAACTTTAACCTGCGCGTTTTTTAGTTTCTGCGGATTTTCGTTCGACTGGCCGCAAAAAGAAACTAATTCAGATTCATTCTATTCGTATTTTGGACAGCTCCGCGGAGGCACAATAAATTCCTCGCTGATTTTTAAAGATCCTTCAGAAGTCAAGGCGGCAGACAAAGGAAGAATAACCGCAATAATTTCAGACCATAGCGACGACTTTGGCTGGTTTGAATCCGCACTGGGAAATTCCGTAATTATTTCACATGAAGATGGACTTTCAACAGTTTATGCAAATCTTGATGACAGTTCAATTTCAAAAGAAATAGAAGAAAAGCAGTTTGTTGAGTCTGGCGAATTTCTTGGAACAAGCGGAAACACAGGCTGGCAAGAAGGACAAAGCTGCCTTGAATTTAAAGTCTTTGATTCAAAAAACAATTCCGCTGTAAATCCAAGAATTCTTATGCCGCGCGCAGGAAGGGAGCTTCCGCTTACAATGGGAACAATAACTTTAACAGATAAAAACGGAGTTTCGCACAATCTTTTGAACGAACGAAGATTGCCGGCAGGAAAATATTACGTTTACAGAACACGCCAAAATGTTGCAGTTCCGTACAAAACAATCACAGCGGTAAACGGAGCAACTGTAGAAAATATTTCCTACGATGTTTTAAAGGAAAGCAATGGAAAACTTTGTGTAAAAGGAAACGAGCATTACAGCATTAAAGAAATTTATCCAGACAGCACAAAGCAGCTGGCAGGAATTGTTCAGCTGAACAAAGGCTCTTGCACACTGACAATTACAATTGTCAACATTCTGAATTCAGCTTCAACAATTTCCTACAAACTGGATATTTACTAAACTTTTATTGCTTTTGAAATAATTCCGCCGCCAAGTGTTATTCCGTCTTTATAAAAAACAACGGACTGCCCTGGCGCAACTGCCCGCTGAGGTTCATCAAAAACAACCTTGTAAGCTTTGCCACAAAACTCTTCATTTTCCAACGGCTGGTACGGCGCAACATGGGCTTTTACAGGTTTTGAAGCAAGTCGGATTTTTACCATCGCATCAAATTCACAGCAAGGATCGTATTCAGCAGGCCAAACCAAATCATCTGCAATAAGACCTGAACAAAACAAGTCGCTGTCTTTTCCAAGAACAACAAGATTTTTTTCCTTGTCAATTTCAGCAACATAAAGAGGATAAGGCGCGCTCACTCCAAGTCCTCTTCTCTGCCCGATTGTATAATGCTCAATTCCTTTGTGGCGGCCAAGAACTTTTCCGTCCAAATCAATAAAATCTCCTGGCACAGAAGGCTTGTCTTTAAACATATATTCAAGCATTGGAGCTGGAATAAAATCCTGGCTTTCTTCTTTTTCAGCGGCCTTTAATCCGCGTTCACGGGCCATTTTAAAAACTTCTTTTTTGCTGAAGCTTGCAAGCGGAAAACGGACTTTTTCTAAAATCGCGCTCGGAATCCTGTACAAAAAATAAGCCTGATCTTTTGTAATATCAAGCGCAGTGTGAATCTGAACTGGACGGCATTTTCCCCTTTCATCTTTTGAAGCGTTTTCTCCATAAATTGAAAAAAGCGGCTCCGTTCCGCGCACGGCTTTTGCATAATGTCCTGTGCAAAAATAATCGTATTCAATTCCCAAGTCTTTTAAGCCGGAAAGCATCGCGCCAAATTTTATAAAGCGGTTGCATCTTATGCACGGATTTGGAGTGCGGCCGTTTCTGTATTCGCGCTTAAAATATTCTATTACTTCCTGCTGATATTTTTCTTTAACGTCAACAACGATATACGGAATATTTTGTTCTGCACAGAATTTTTTATTTTCCTCTATGTCTTCAACTTCCTTTGGACTGTAGCAACTGTCTGGAATTTTATAATCGTCAGGCAGATTTAAATCAACCTCTTGCCACAAAGACATTGTAACACAAGTTACATCGCAGCCTTTTTCTTTTAAAAGCATTGCTGTCATTGTAGAATCAACGCCGCCAGAAAGCCCCACGACAACTCTGTCGCCTTTCTTCGGAAGCTCAAGTTCTTCATAAGTCATTGAATTGTAATTCATAAAGCAAGTATAAATAGAATCAATAAAAAATTCAATTTTAAAAAAATAAAAATCTCTTTAAATGGAAAGACAGTTTCCAAAAAATCCAGACGCAGAAACTTTTTCATTTGCGCCGATTAAATGGCTTACATCTCCCATCTGCTGAATTCTAAAAACAACTTCTCCGGGAACTCTTTCTTCCGCACCAACAATTGTAACTGAACTTGGAGCAACAAAAAATCCCTGCCAAAGCTGAACAGGGCTAATTCCTGTAAGATGGCTTAGCATTACAAACATCACGCCCAGATGACAGACAAAAACAAGATTTTTTTCATCCAAATCTTTTTGCTCAGGGTCAATGTGAGTGTCTATCAAAGATTCTTCTTTTGAAATATGCGGAAAGCAATTATACAAAGGAATTTTTGAATCAATGCGATTGTAGTCATAAGATGCCAAAATCTCATCAAGTCCGCGGCAAACTTCCTTATAATGAAATTCTATGTTTCCGCTTTTCATTGATTTTGTTTGGAAAAATTTTTGGACATCCTTATATTTTTTTTCGCCAAAATAATCGCGCGGAAGCCAGTCCCATGCAATTCTGTTTTTTCCGGTTTTAAAATCTTTTATGTCGTAGCTGAATTCTCTAAGCCAAGGGATTGTTGAAACTTTCATCGGCTGTTTTGAAAAATCTGCATGAATATTTTCTAAACAAGCTTTTGCCGTAGTCTGCGCGCGTCCCATCGGCGAAACAAAAAATTCTGTTGCATTCAGTTTTGAAATGCGCTTGCCCAAAAGTTCTATTTCACGTTTTCCTTTTTCTGTAACAGAATCAATTGAATAATCAGGATCTCCATGACGGATAAAAATCAAATGCATTTTATTGTTCCTTTTGAAATATTTTTTATTTGCTCAAGAAATGTATTTTTTTCTGATAAAAAGATTTCACCTTGAATGGAAATATCTGTTCCAAAATTTTCAGTCAGATTTGAAATATTAAAGTCCTCAAATAAATGTTTTACAGTTTGATACAAATCATAGCCGCATGAAAATGAAAATGAAGATTTTTCAACATAAGGCTCGGCTTTGCAAACAGAAAGAACTTGTTTTGCGCTTTCACTATATGCATGAACAAGTCCGCCCGTTCCTAAAAGTGTTCCTCCGAAATACCTTGTTACCGTAAGCAAGATATTTGTAATTCCGCTTCCTTTTAGAACATCAAGAACAGGACGCCCGGCAGTTCCGCTTGGCTCACCATCATCGCTCATGCCAAAAGTTTCAGATTTTAAGCCAACAGAAAAAGCATGAACTACATGGGTTGCATCAAAATATTTTTGCTTAACCTCATGAAGTTTTTCTCTTGCCTGCGCTTGAGTTTCCACAGGAAAAACTTCTGAAATGAAGCGGGAATTTTTTATGATAAGCTCAGTTTTGGATTCTTCAAGAAGAACCTTCATTTTTATCTCCGCCAATCATTCCGTTAACGCTCAAAAATGAAAAATAATAAATTGGAATGCAATAGTAAATTTTTGCAAGAATTGTGTAATATTGAAGGAACGCATAAAATCCGAGCAAAAGAGAAATAAAATTATTTTTTCCAGAAAGAACTGCATTAAGAAAAACCGCAACAAATAAAACTGCAAAATTTTTAAGGCAGACAAAAATCACAAAACCCAGATAATGGAAATATCTTCCACGGATAACAAAAAGGCTTTTTTTAATTGCATCCTTTAAATCTATTTTTTTATTTTCAAGAAATGCATTCCAAACAAAAATAAACGGAAGAAAACAAAATACAAAAACAAAAAAGAAAATCGCTGTATAAAAAAGTGCAAGAGTAAAAGCTTTTGCAATCTTTTCAGAATCAAGCTGATTTAAGTTTTCATTTGAAAATGCTTCAGCAAAAAAGCTTGAACAGGAAATAATTTTTTCTTTAAATATAAAGAGCAATACGGCAGATACGAACGCTACAAAAACTACAACAAGCGTAAAAAAAACTGAAGAATAAAATATACGTTTTGACTTTTCAAAAAAACCACAGAAGATTCCTCCAGAAGAATTTTTTTTGCCAAGAACAATATTTGTAAAATCAGCAACAATTCCATAGGCAAGCGTAAAAACAACAATAAGTATCAGCGAAGTAAAAACAAATGAAATTACATACCCGATAGCAGAGCCGTTAAAAAGCATTGCAGGAGAAAATCCACTTGTAAGTAAAAAAGACAGCATTACATTAAAAAGCAAAAGCAGCAAAACCGAACGCGCAATATTTCTTGCCAGCCGCTCTCTTAAAACCTGATACATTCTTTTATACTCAGGATTTTTTAATTTTTCCTTATCCAATTTTTTATTCCTGTTTTACAATTTATAAATCAAGTTTCGTCTGCAAACCTGAATCTTCAACTTTTATAGAATCAACTTCCTTGGATTCAAGCCGGATTCCGTTAGTCTTCAAACCTTTTTCTTCAAAATCCTGCGCTTTAAATTCTTGGACTGTAATTTTTACACGAGGCTTTTTAGTGTAATTCAAAGTAAATTTAAATTTAGCTCTTGTATCAATGTGAAGAACTTCCATTCCGTCTGGCACAAAATTATAGTCGCGGTTCATAATCCAGCCAGAAATTCGGCAACGTTTTATAAAGCAGTATTTTGTTTTTGGATCACGGTAAATTATTGTAAAAAGAATTTTGCTGATAATATCTTTGTCTGCATAATTGCAAAACCAAATTCCAGAGTCAACAAAAAGCTTATCCGGCACATCGCAAACACTCCAAAGTCCGCTCTTGCGCACAATGAGAATTCTGTCAAAAGGAGTCACTTTTAAAATTTCCCGTCCGCCGTTAACAGAAGTTCCAAGATAGCCTTTTTCATCATACCGCAACGGAGTATCACGCTGAACAATCTGCTTTACATCAACTGCGGAAAATGAAGTTATTTTTGTCTGGCGTTCGAGAAGCGCAGGGCTTATCGCTGTGTGGTCTTGCTTTGGATCTAGCGCGGAAAATTTTTTAAGTTCATCAAGAATTCCACCAAGATATTCAACAGCGCAATCAGTCAAATGCTTTAGCCGCCGCGCAATTTCTTTTAAACGTTCATTGATAGCCTTTACCTGATCACGGTTTTTATTTATATCAAAAAGCGAAATTCGTCTGATTGGAATTTTTAAAAGTTTTTCAACATCTTCATCCGTAACTTCTCTTATAAGCTCATCTTTAAAAGGAACAAATCCGTCTTTAACAGCTTTGTTGACAGCTTCGGCAGTTTTCATTTGTTCAATGGATTTGTAAATCCGCTCTTCAATAAAAATACGCTCAAGCGTGCGCTGATGAAGTTCTTCCGTTAAAGAGCCGCGTTCAAATTCAAGTTCGTCTTTTATAATGCCAGTAAGTTTTTTTGCGTAATATTTTATAATTTCCGTAGCCGTCATTGCCACCGGCATATTGTCTTTTATAACAAGCATCTGGCAAGCAATTGATTTTTCGCAAGAAGTGTACGCATACAAAGCTTTTTCCACGTCTTTAGAATAAACGCCTCGCGGAAGCTTTATTTCAATATTGCAGTGGTCAGTTGTAAAATCTTCAACTGAACTGATTTTTATTTTTCCAGCTTTATAAGCCGTGTCAATTGAATCAAGCAAATCTTTTGAAGTTGTTTCAAGCGGAAGCTCCGTTATAACAATTTTCTTTTCATCGCTCAAGTCGAATTTTGCGCGTGTAATTATTTTTCCGTTTCCATCATTGTAATTGCTTACATCCATCAAGCCTCCAGTCGGAGAATCAGGATAGATTTCAAACGGCTCGCCACGCAAGGCTTTTATTTCGGCATCAAGAACTTCTTTAATATTGTACGGAAGAATTTTTGTGGACATTCCAACTGCAATTCCTTCCGCACCGCCAAGAAGAACAACCGGAATTTTTGCACGGAAAGCAACAGGTTCTTTACTTCGCCCGTCGTAGCTTGGAACATATTCTGTAATGTTCGGATTGTACAAAAATTTTTTCGCCAAAGGATGAACGCAGCATTCAATGTAACGAGAAGCGGAAGCAGTGTCTCCAGTATAAAGGTTTCCGAAGTTTCCCTGACGCTGAATAAAAATTTCTTTGTTTGCAAGAACAACTAGCGCAGCTCCAATCGAAGCGTCTCCGTGCGGATGAAATTTCATACAGTCGCCAACAACACTTGCAACCTTGTGCATTCTGCCATCGTCAATGTTAAAAAGCGTGTGCATTATTCTGCGCTGAACAGGTTTTAGTCCGTCTTCCAAATCAGGAATCGCACGGTCGCGGATAACGTAGCTTGCGTATTCTATAAAATTCTTGTCGAATAAGTTTTTTACAAATGCCATTTAAAAATCCTTATGCATCGATGTCAGCATTGCCAAGCAAATGTTTTTCAATAAAAGCCCTTCGCTCAGGCGTGTTTTTCCCCATGTAGAATGAAAGAAGTTTTGGCACCATTTTAAGCTGGCTTATTTCAACAGGCGTAAGATGAATTGTTTCCGGTGAAATAAAATCCTTAAATTCCGACGGACTGATTTCTCCAAGTCCTTTGAATCGCGTTGTTTCTGCAGAAGAGCCAAGTTTTTTCTGAGCCTTGTCGCGCTCCTCTTCGCTGTAGCAATAAATATTTTCTTTTTTATTTCTTACACGGAAAAGCGGAGTTTCCAAAATAAAAATTCTTCCGGAAGTTACAAGCTCTTCAAAATATCCAAGGAAAAATGTCATCACAAGATTTCTAATATGGAAACCATCGTTATCAGCATCGGTTGCAATTACAATTTTTGAATACTTTAGATTTTCAACATCCTGCTCAATTCCAAGCGCCATCATCAGCTGGTAAAGCTCGTCGTTTTTATAAATCTCACTTTGTTTTTTTCCGTACATATTTTCAGGCTTTCCGCGCAAACTAAAAATCGCCTGATAATCGGCATTGCGTGAATGAGTCATCGTGCCGGAAGCAGAATCTCCCTCGGTTATAAAAATCATGCTGTTTTCGCCTTTTGCGCCGTCCTGAATATGAAAACGGCAGTCCTTTAGCTTTGGGATTCTTATGCTTATTTTTCTTGCGGCTTCTTTGGCTTCTTTTTTTACCGCGCTAAGTTCTGTGCGAAGCTTTTCATTTGCCTGAATTTTTTCCTGAATTTTTTTTGCAGCTTCAGGATTGTGGTGCAGCCAGTCATCAAGTCCGCTTTGTGTTTCCGAAACAATCCACTGTCGAATATCCGTATTGCCAAGTTTGTTTTTTGTCTGGCTTTCAAAAACAGGATCTTTGACTTTTACAAGAACTGCGGCCGCCATTCCTTCGCGGATGTCTTCGCTTTTATATGAAGTTCCGTAAAAATCATTTATTCCTTTTACAAATCCTTCTTTAAAAGCTGCAAGATGAGTTCCACCGTCTGCCGTGTACTGGCCGTTTACAAATGAAAAATAATTTTCACCGTAGCTATTTGTGTGCGTAAAAGCAAACTTCAACCGCTCTCCCTGATAGCTTCCTATTGCATAAAGCGAAGTTCCTTCAATTTCTTTGTTAAGCAAATCAAAAAGTCCATTATCGCTTTTGTATTCCTGACCATTGAGCTTTAAAGTAAGTCCTGCATTTAAATAAGCATAATTCCAAATTCGTTTTTCAACAAATTCCATGTTGAAATTGTATTTTCCAAAAATCGCTTCGTCAGGAACAAATTCAAAATATGTTCCGTCCGGCTGCTTTTGCTTTAAATTTCCAGAACGCTGGCTTACAAGTTTTCCTTGCTCAAAAATAGCTTCTGCGCATTGGCCTGCACGAACAGAAACTACGCGGAAATAAGAAGAAAGAGCATTTACGGCTTTTGTTCCAACTCCGTTCATTCCAACTGAAAACTGAAAAACATCATCATTGTATTTTGCGCCGGTATTAATTTCTGAAACGCATTCAACAACTTTTCCAAGCGGAATTCCACGTCCATAGTCGCGGACTTTTACACGGTTTTCTTTTACTTCGATTTCAATCTTTTTACCAAAGCCCATGATAAATTCATCAATGGCATTGTCAACAACTTCCTTCAGCAAAATATAAATTCCGTCGTTCTGATTTGAACCGTCGCCAAGCCGTCCGATGTACATTCCGGAGCGCAAGCGAATATGCTCAAGCGCATCAAGGTGAATAATTTTATCATCGCCGTAGTCTTTGCTTTTTAAGGCAACTGGCTTTGCGGAGGCTTTTACAACAGAAACGTCAGGGGTTTTTGAAACAACATTTGTCTCTTTCTTTATTTCTGATTTTTTTAGCGCCGGAATTTTCTTTGCGGGAACTTTTTCTTTTGCAGCGGATTTTTTTACTGCTGCTGTCTTTGCAGTTTTTGATTCAGATTTTGCCACTGTTTTTGTAGCTTTTTGCTTTGGCTCAGGTTTAGAAGCCTTTGAAATTTTTGCAGATGATTTTTTTACTGCCGAAGTTTTTTTTTCAGTTTTTCCACCCATAACGCTCTATTTTAATGCATAAAATAAAATTCTTCAATGTAAGAAAAATTCAGTTGTATTTCTATTTTTTAAAGCTTGCCATAAGTTTTTCAAAGTGATTTCTAAATTTTTCGATTTTCATAAGCTTTGGAGGCGGACCATAAACAGCGCAAACAGAAGCAAAAAGAATTTCAAGGCTTTTTAAAATTTCCTCTTCTGAAGTTTTCTTATAGCCGGAACTAGTAAAAACCGCCATTCCCATCAAAGAGCAAGATGCCATTTTGTTAATTGCAATCGCTGTTTCTTTTTTGTAACCATATTTATTTTCAAGAATGTCTATACCTTTCGGCATCCAAAAATCGTCAACTTGTCTTCCGATTTTTCCGTCCACAATATAAATCTGCCTAAAAACAAAAGGGTCGGTTTGCGCAAATTTCAAAAATGCAAGACCGTATGAACGGTAAACAAATTCATTGGGATCTTCTTTACCTTCATTAGATACAGAACTGAAAATCTCATTAAGCTGACTGACAACTTTTTTTACAATGTCGTCTTTAAGCTCGTCCATGTTTTTGTATTCAAAATAAATAGGCTGCGTTGAACATCCAAGTCTAAGAGCAACACGGCGAGATGTAACAGCATCGAATCCTTCTGCCCTAAAAATTTCCAAGGCAGCATCAACTATCATATTTTTAGTAATTTTTTTTGTTGCCGACATAATTTTTCTCTTTATAAAATTTTAAACTTCAACTTGAATTCTTGTTCCAGCCGAAGAAGACTTCTGCGCATAGATTGAATTCAAAGAACGATACGGATTTCTAAAATCTGAAATTTGCTTTTTAAGTTGAACCATTCTAACTTTTAAAAGCGAACGGTTTTTTTCATTCTGGGCAAGCACCTGACTTTGAAGTTTGGACAAATCATTTTGAATCTGCGAAACAGGCAAAGCTTCCTTTGGATTATAAAAAGCCGCTCCAGATTTATTGTAAAGCTCCTGCATTGGAACAATCACTTTCTGCAATGAGCCAATTCCCTGAACAATCTGCGCTTCAAGTTCACTGTGCGCAATCAAGGAATCAGAATCTTCTTCTGTAATTTTATTTTCCTGAGCTTCCAGAACTTTTAAATATTCCTGAAACTTTTTTCTCTGCTGCTCAAGAAGCATTTTGAATTTTTTAAGAATCGCAACACGCTCGTCAAGTTCTTCTTTACTAATTTTTTGTTCCATAAAATTTCTCCGCATCAAAAATAATTCAGCAAATTCAAAGTGAACTTGCAGCTAAAATTATCCTGTTATATTCAGCGATGGCGCAGCTCCCGGAATTTTTGTCTGGGCATTTGCAGTGCTGTTTGAAGCCGAAATCCAAGAGTCCTGAAGCTGGGAAAGCATATCACGAACAAACGAAAGCTTTTTCTTGTCATGGCTTATTGTGGAATCCAGAATCTGCTTGTTAAAGAAAACGTAAAGCGACATAAGATTTTTTGCAATTTCGCCACCCTGCTCCATGTTAAGGCTCACTTCAAGCTCTGTGATTATGTCCATAACTTTTTGCAGATAGTTTCCAAAATTTTCAATGCTGCTTGGAGCAATTTTTCCGTCTTCAGAAATCAATGCAATCGCTTTTTCCAAATTTGAAACAGCACCGTCATAAAGCATTACAACAAGTTTTCCTTGGCTGGCAGTTTTCACTCCGATTTCCCGGTATGCGCTGAACCCGCCATAAGGATTGCTTCCATACGCCATTTTTTTCCTCCCATAGCTTTGCTTCTGCTTTGCAAAAACAAGACTGCTACTTTCGATTATCGGAATTTTAGAAAACGACTTTAGCAAAACAGTGCACATTTTATAGAAGACAAAATATTGAACATAGACTTGAATTTCACTAAAATATCCGATTATGAAAACTTCACAAATTCCATTCAGGACGCTTCGTGATTCTCCGTCAGAAGCAATTATTTCTAGCCATCAGCTTATGATGCGAGCCGACTTAATCAGAAAACTCGGAAACGGACTTTACACATATATGCCGCTCGGTTTAAGAGCATACAGAAAACTTGAAAAAATTATCAAGGAAGAAATTGAAGCTTCGGGCGCAATGGAATTTAAGCCGACTGTAATTGTTCCCGGAGACATCTGGAAAGAAAGCGGAAGATGGGAAACAATGGGACCGCAAATGCTAAAAGCGCAAAACCGACAGCAGCAGGATATGGTTGTAAGCCCGACAGCAGAAGAAGCATACACGGCAATTATGCGACAGGGACTTACAAGCTACAAGCAACTTCCTATAAACTGCTATCAGATAAACACGAAATACAGAGATGAAATCCGACCTAGATACGGAGTTATGCGCGGTCGTGAATTCAACATGATGGACGGCTACACTCTCAACGCTGACGACGAATCTCTTGACCAGTCATATCAGGCTTACGCAAAAGCATATCTTAGAATTTTTAAGCGTCTTGGACTGAATGTAATAACTGTAAAAGCGGACACAGGCGCAATGGGCGGAAGCGGCTCTGAAGAATTTATGGTTGAAAGCGAAATCGGAGATGACACGCTCATTTTGTGCAAATGCGGATATGCGGCGAACGTTGAAAAAGCTTCATGCGCAAAAGACATTCCAGTTGACATAGACGGAAATCCTGTAAAGGCAACAGAAAAAAATTACGAGCCAATCAGCACTCCAAATGTTGGAACAATCGACGACTTGGAAAAACATTTAAAATGCTCAAAGCATCAGCTTTTAAAAACGTTGATTTACAAAGCCACAAATGTCTGCCTTGATCTTAGCGAACTTGACTGCTGCAAAAATTTAAAGACAATTACAGAAGGAAACATAAAATTTTATCCTGAAGTATTTGTTGCGGTCTGTATAAGAGGCGACCTTGATATAAACGAAGCAAAACTCGCAGGATTCCTAAAAGCGTCAGAAGTGGAACTTGCAACTGCAGAAGAAGACACAAAAATCACAGGCGCGCCAGTAGGATTCGCAGGACCTATAAATCTTTCAAGTGTGCCTGTAATCGCAGACAATTCCGTGCTTGACATGCATGACTTCCTTGTAGGGGCAAACAAAGCCGACACACATTTTGTCCACGTTGAATACGGCAGAGATTTTTCTGCATGGAAAACAGCCGACCTTAGAACTGCAAAAGCCGGAGACATCTGCCCTGTCTGCGGAAAGCCATTTTACACAACAAAAGGAAACGAGCTTGGACACATTTTCAAGCTTGGAAAAAAATACACAGAGTCAATGAACGTGACTTACCTTGACAAAAACGGAAAGTCTGCTGTTCCAACTATGGGCTGCTACGGAATCGGAGTTGACCGTGTTCTTGCTTCAATTATTGAATCTTTCCACGATGACCGCGGAATTATCTGGCCGATGTCAACCGCACCTTACCAAGTTGCAATTGTTCCAATAAAATACAGCGGAGCAATGAAAGAAGCGGCAGACAAAATTTATGACGAGCTTTTAAAAGCTGGTGTTGAAGTTTTGCTTGACGACCGCGATGAACGTCCTGGCGTAAAATTCAACGACATGGATTTAATCGGCTTCCCGGTAAGAATTACAGTTGGAGACAAAAATCTTCCGAACATAGAAATAAAAATGCGCTCAAGTGAACAGGCAGAACTTGTTCCGCTTGAAAATGCCGCCGCAAAAGCCAGCGAAATTGTAAAGGCTGAATTCGACAAACTGAATTCATAAAAACTGACTTGCAAAGGAAAAAACATTGAAAAGAATAATCCTGACTTTGACATTTATTTTTATTGCGTCTTTCTCTTCATTTTCTCTTCCGGGAACAAAGCAGTATATTCCTGATATTTCCGGGGAATATGTTTACTACAAGGACAGAAGCTTTAAAAATGAATCCATCGTAGGATTTCTTTTTTACAATGAAAGTACTTACGCCGCACGTTTTTATTCTCCTGCCGATGAAAAAAACAGCACGCCTGAAAAAGACATCACAATTTATGTTTCTGTAAATCCTGAGTCAAAAACCGGAATGGAATTTACAGGAGAAAAAATCCAAGGCGCAACATCCGAACAAGACACAGAAATCATAAATTACCTGCACGACTTGTTTTACGAATTCACTTCGCGCAGGCAAAAAGAAAATCTTGACTCATGCAAAAAAATAAACAGCCAGCAGGATTTTCATCAGTTCGGCGGAAACGTAAACATTCTGTTCAATCCTTATGTTCCAATTTTCAACATTGAAGAAATAAAAGCATCCGATGGTCAAAGCATTTTTTCAATGGAAACTGCAGGACATCTTATGTCTTCAACTGACGAAAGTTTCGCGCTCTTTAAAGGAATTGAAGGACTTCCAAAAGACAAAAAACGCAGCTTCAAAAAAATAAAGGCGGAAGAGCTTGCGGCGGAATTTGGCGCTCAGAAAATCACGCTGGACAAAATGTGGAAGCAGTCAATGGAAAACTTGTGGCTTCTTGAGGACTTTGCAATTCTTTCAATGACAACAATGGCAGTTCCAAAAGAGCAAAAAAATCATGCGCTAGACAGCCTTTTGCGCCGCCTTTGCCAAAGCACAGACTTATCATATTCAATTGCGCCGCAAAGAAAAATTACAATAACTGAAAACGAAATTTCTGTGATGAATGTTTTTTATCAGCCTGAATCAGAAAACGTAACCCGCGACTTTAAAATTATCACACAGAACAAAGACGGCACAATTTCACTTCTTACACTTACAATATTCGACAGCGTTTATCAGAAAAACAGAAGCTACTTTACAAAAATTCTTGAAAGTTACAAAGTTTCCCAGTAGAACTAAAAACTGTTACGGTTTAGCGGAGTGCCAATCCAAACGCCTTCGCTGCCAAGGTATTCTTTCTTTTCGCCGTCCACCAAAAACTGAACATTTTCAACAGTCGGAAACGCAGTCGCAGTAAAGACAATCTGCTGAAGCTGTCCGCGCAAACCTTCAATTCCGTACTGGTTAAATTCAAAGTCGCCGCTAAAATTCAAAATGGCAGTTCCATTTTTTACAGAAGCGCCGATAAGCTTTGTGTTTTCAGAGATGAGCGAACGGCAGCCGGAATTTTCTTCAGAAGCGACCGGACCTTTTATCAAGGCATTTATTGCATCCATAAGCGGACTGTCGGACTTTTTCATTTCGCGGGTAATTTCTTTTCTTGAAACTGAACCATCGCTGTTTATTGTCATAAAATAAAGCTTAAGCTTCATGCTGGAAATCTTTGGCTCGGTTTTTACAGAAACTTCTTTTCTTATTGTTGTTTCTTTTTCTTCTGTTTTCTGCGCGGATTCTTTTTTTTCTGTCTTGGAATTTATTTTTTCCTCAACTGCGGATTCCTGCTGTTTTTTTGCAGTGTCGTTCTGCGCCTTGACATTTTCGTATATATTTTCCTGAGCTGATGATTGCGCGCTTTCTTCTTCAACATGAGAGCCAACACCGTTCAAGTCAATTTCAATAGTTTCAATAGGAGCAACTTCATTTTTGTCAGCAACAGAAGAGTTTTTTACTTCCGCCTTTTCTACAAATTCAGGAGTCTTTAAGCCAGTCTTATTGAAAAAACCAGTCGCCTTTAAGTTGCTTGCAATTTTATCTTGATTTATAAGGAAAATTATAAGAATGAGCAGAGCTGCCAAAACCCAAAGCGCAAGCCCGATTCCCGTTCTCTTTTTCTTTGCATTTTTTTCCGACATAGAAATGAGTATAAACTAGACAGTCTAAATTTTCAATAATGACATGGAATAGACGCTGCGAGTTTTTTATGTTCTATTGAAAGTTATTTTATTTTCATTATAATAGAACAATATAGCAATGGGGCTGTGTACTTTACTTGGTGCGCAGTCCCATTTTTTTTCAGCGGATATAGGAGATAAGATAAAAACAGCCGGAAATGGCGTCTGTTTTTATCTTTATAAGTTTGCATTGCAAACTTTCTTATCCTACTGCAATTTCTCACTTTGTTACGAAATTGCAATAAAAAGTTAATCCTAAAACTGAAGTTTTACTCTTAACTTTTTATAGGAGAAATAAAATGGAAGACACAAAATCAGAAAAGCTAAGCACGGTTTTTGACGGGCTTATTCAAGATTACGAATCCTTGCACAGCTCGCTCAATGAAATATACAACGAGTCGCAAAACATAAGAATTCTTTCATTCAACTCTTCAATTGAAGCGGCAAGGGCTGGAACAGTTGGAAAAGGATTCCGCGTAATTGCAAACGAAATAAAAAATATATCAGAAAAAAACGACACGCAAAACCAGACGTGCCAAAAAGTCGTTGACCAAATTGAAACAAAAATGCACAAGCTGATTGGAATAAGAACTGCGGAAATGGCGTTCGACACAATCGACAAAGTTGACCGAAACCTTTTTGAGCGTTACTGCGATGTTCAGGCTTGGGCAACATTCGGAAAAATAATCGACTGCCTTGCAAATCCTACTGAAGAAAAAAGACGCTCCGCAGAACATACAATAGAAAATCTTGTAAGAATCTATGAAGTTTACCACGACATTCTTCTTACAGACACAAGCGGAACAGTTGTATGCGTGGGCGTAAACAAAAATTTGCGCGGACGCTCAATGCAGAACACAAAATGGTTCAAGGAAACTTCTGAATCCCAAAGCACAACTTATTCAGATATGTACTACTCTGAATCTGTAAAAGACTGGACAGTTTCGTACAGTTGTCCTGTGCGCGCCCAAGACGGAACAATTGTAGGAATAATTTCAACAAGGTTCAACTGGAAATTCATACTGAACATAATTTCAAGCGCAAAAGTTTCTCATTCAGGCGAAATATTCATTATAAACAAAGACGGACTTGTAATAGCTTCAAAAAACAAGGATGAAATTTTAAAAAGACACCTTGCGGACTGGGAAGCATTCAATCATATTTCGCAAGGACAAAAAATGGGATTCTACACAAACAAAACCAGCAGAGCGCTTGAAGTTTTTGGATATTCAAAAACTCCAGGCTACAACTCTTACAAAGGCAAAGAATGGTCGGTCGTAATAAAGGAAAATTATTGATGTTATTCATTAGATTGCCGGGTCAAGCCCGGCAATGACAAATTGTTCCACCGCATTTCATTGCTTGATTTTCTGTCATTCCACACTTGATGCGAGAATCTATATTTATGACAATGTTTTAAAGGGCGATTTTCCAATTCACTGAAACTGGCGTTACAGAAAAATGCACGCTTCCTTTTTTGAATGCTGTTTCTTTTTTTTCTGAATGCGAAGCGATAAGCTCATGCAAAAGCGGGACTCCAATTCCGCAGACAGTGCCAAGTGCCGCGCCAAAAATTGTGTCAGTAAGAAAATGATTTCCGCTTGCGATTCTCAAAGCCGCCGTTCCAATAGCAACTGAGTAAGATGCCGCAACTACAGGAATTTTCCATTTTGATTCAGGAAAATAACGGCAAAATGTATACGAAAGAAATCCTGCGCCCAAAAAAGAATCCGTTGTGTGTCCGCTTGGACTTGAAAACTCAAAGTCATAGTCGTCAAGTTTGTCTGTCGGGTAGCCGTCATAATACATATAAGGCCGGACTCTTCTTATTCCCATCTTCAAAAAATTTTTCGCGCCATAGTCGAAAAGATACGCTTCAATATACATTGTAGTCAGCGTAAGAAAATCTTCCGCGGAAAAAACATCGTTGAAAAATCCTGCTCCATAAACTGCAAACGGAAGGGCAAGATTCACGGCGCAAGTTGCAGTTCCAAGGTTGTCGAGAGTATGATTGTATTTTTGGGAAAGTTTTCTGTCCACAAAATTGACTGAATGTAAATCGTAGCTTCGCTCTGTATACTCAGGAAAGTCCAATGTTTTTTCAGCAATAATTGCAGAAGCTGTAAAAGAAATTCCTGCTCCAAGAATAATTCCGTCCACTGGTGTTAGTTTAAACGGAGAATTTTCTGTTTGCGCAAAAATCTTTGCAAAAAACAAAAAAAGAACAATTGAAAACAAATGCCTTTTCATTTTATTTTTTAAGCTCGTACATTATTACAGAAGCCGCCTGAGCAACATTTAAACTGTCAACTTTAGGTCCGGCTTCTCCCATTCCTGCAAAAGGAATTATTACAAGTGAATCGCAGTTCTGGGCAACTTCTTCGCTAATTCCTTTTTCTTCGTTTCCAAGCACAACTAAAGTCGGTTTTTCCTGGCAAAGCGATTTCATTTCTGAAACTTTGTTCTGCGCCTTTAGTGAAGTTCCAAAGCGAGCCATTTTTCCTTTCATGTCTTTGAGTAAAAATGGAATTGATCTTACAGAATAAATGTTTACAAATTCCATTCCGCCTTCTGCAACTCGGTAGCTGCTGGTTGTAATTGAAGACTGAGATTCATCCAATGGAATTACAATATTCTTTATGCCGAAAAACGCTGCGCTTCTTACAATTGCGCCAAGGTTATTTGCGTTTCCAACACGGTCAAGAATCACAGCGTCTTCTTTTTGTTCAACCCAGCGCGCAGTAATATCTGTATTGAGCGGAAAAATTACAGGAGTGTCAATCATTGCGACAACTCCCTGATGATGAACACTTCCACAAAGTTTCTCAAGCTCAACAGAATCTGCAACTTTATTGTAAGGACGTTTTGAGGCAGCCATTTTCTTGCAAAGCCCGCCAAAGAGAGGAGCTTTTTCTTCCATAAAATATAAACGGCGGATTTTCTGGCTGTTAATTTTTTCCAATGTTTTTACAGCGGCAAAACCGCAAACTGCAAGTTCATTTCTTTGAGTGTTTTTCATAGCAAAAATATATCCGTAAGAAAATAAAAATTCAATTCTGTTTTACAATAAAAATTATTCTTCAAATTTTGAAATCTTTGACTTCCTAGAGCCAGCGACATAAACACTTCCAAGAACAGCGCATGAAAGAACAACCGCGCAAATAACTTCAAAAATTCCGTTTGTAATCATCGTTGTTGCAATAATTGCCGCAAAAGCCTTGAATCCGGAAATATTTTCTGTGCTGATTCCAATCTTTTCAATTGCGCCAAGAACCATCAGAAGAAGTTTATCTCCAAACAAAATAAAAATCGCGCCCATAACTAAAACAGTATGAACAAAAGTTCCAAGGGCAGCGGAAAAAGCAACGCTTATAAATTTTGGCATGTGCGGAATAAAATTGAGCAAAGTAAAAATCGCCCAGACAGCAACAGGAAAAAGAAGGCGAGGCAAAACAGAAACAAGTGGATTCATAAAAAACGGACTTGCCGCGGCTCCAAGCATAAGATTTTTTACAAGGCTAGAAACGCCAAAGACGAATCCAGTTGCAAGCCCCGGAATAAGCCCAGCCAAAAGAGTTGCAAGAATTACAGGAATGTGCATTAAAGTTATTTGGATTGCGTTTCCAAGCTGAATGTATCCAAGCGGCGTAAAACTTAAAATTATGCTGAGCGCAGAAAAAGCTCCTGCCATGGCAATTTTGTAGTTCATGGAATTATTTTCGTTTTTCATTTATTACCTCAATTTTTTAAAATGTTATCAAAAGATTTTTTTTTGCAAAGCGCAGAAGCAAAAGGACGACCAACAAGAATTTCAGAAGCACCATAGCTTTGCGCCTTGAACACATCGTTCCAGGTGCGGACTCCACCGTCCACCCAAAGTTCTGCGCAATTTGACTTTAGCGTTTTAAAGTTTTCAACAAGGAATTCCGCAGAGCTGCCTTCCCGTGTTTCAATGCGTCCACCGTGATTTGAAACAAAAGCAACATCCGGCTTTACTTCTTTAACAAGCTGCAAATCCTCGTCTGTAAAAATTCCTTTTATTACAAACGGAATTCCTTTTTTTGAAAAATATTTTTTCAGCTCAATCAGCAAAGACGAATCTTTTTTTTCAAGCTGAACTTTGTTCCGCATTGTTACAATGTTGTATGCGTCAATATCAATTCCGCAGTATTCAGAAATATTTTGCGCCCACTCAAAACGCTCAAGAATTTTTTTGTTGGCGTAAGGCTTTATAAAAACTGCCGCTTTTTTTCCAACCGACTGAACGGCTTCAATTCCCCATTTTAATTTTGTGTCTGGAACACCATCGCCAATGCTAAGCTTTATTCCAAACTTTGAGCATTCGTCTATCAAGTCAAAGTAAAATTTCTTTTCGTCAAAGTAGCCGACATTTTCAACAGCACCAGTCATTGGGGCAAGCCGTATTTCTTTTTTGCCAAAATCAAACGGACCGAACTCTAATTTCTTCCAAGCGGCGCAATTCAAGATGAAATTTCTATTTGCATTCACACCGCCCATTCCGGGAAGTTCGCCAGTACAGCCAAAACCAAGACATTCAGAGCAGAACCGGCATTTAAAATTAGTCTCCAAGGCAAATACCCAAGTCTCTTGCAGTTTTTATCATAGGATGATCAAGAGGAATATTTTTTACTTTTCCAGCAACGTAGTCAAGCGGAACTGGCTTTATTTTTCCGTTCTGAACAGCAACAAGATTTCCGAATTTTTCCTGAGCAAGAAAATCAGCGGCAGCAGCTCCAATCTGCGTGGAAAGAAGGCGATCATAAGGAGAAGGCGTACCTCCACGCTGCAAGTAGCCAACAACAGTCGCGCGGCATTCAAATCCAGTTGCATCTTCAAGTTCCTTTGCGACTCTTGCGCCTATGGAACACTGCATTGCCGCCCTCGCCTTTTTAAAAGCTTTTTTGTCAAGCAAGGATTCTTCTTTTGACTTTGCACCTTCCGCAACAACAACAATTGAAAAGTTTTTTCCAGCAGATTTGCGTTCTTTTATTTTTTTTGCAACGCTATTTATGTCGTAAGGAATTTCTGGAATCAAAATAGCATCTCCGCCGCCTGCGATTCCTGAATAAAGTCCGAGCCAGCCGGCTTTGTGTCCCATGATTTCAACAATCATAACTCTGCCATGGCTGCAGGCTGTGGTGTGAATTCTGTCAATCGCATCAGTCGCAACATCCAAAGCTGTATAAAATCCAAACGTTACGTCAGAGCCTTCAATGTCGTTGTCTATTGTTTTTGGAAGCCCAATTACATTCAGGCCAGACTGAAACAAAAGACTTGCAGTTGTATTTGTTCCGTTTCCGCCGATACAAACAAGCGCATCAAGATTCCATTTTTTGTAGTTTTCTTTTATGGCTTCAACAGGCAAAAGACCAGTCGCTTCATTTACAACAGGATTTTTAAAAGGCTTTTCTCTTGAAGTTCCAAGAATTGTTCCGCCCTGAGCAATAAGACCAGAAAGCTCGTTTTCAGAAAGAACCTTCATGTCTCCATTTATAAGTCCGCGGTAGCCGTTGAAAATTCCCACAGCTTCCATATTGTACTGATTTTTTGCGGCACGGCACAAAGCCCTTATTGCAGCATTAAGTCCAGGCGCATCTCCGCCGCTTGTAAGAATTCCAAATCTTTTTACCTTGCATTCCATGAACTGAATTATATCTCAATTATTGCATTTAGAAAAGACAAAGGCATATCGCAAAAGTTAAAAACAAGTTAAAAGAAATTTTTCTACAAGCTAATATTTCCGACTATAGTTTCATCGCTGCTAGAAGAATATTCCGGTTCGCTTTCAATTGTTTTTTCCTGCTGTTTTTTCTGGCTTTGAGAAGAACGTTTCTTTGGGCAGACAAAAAATCCAAAAAGGCTTCCACAAATTCCAGAAGCAAGCTGAATAAAAACAGGAACGCTTTCCTGCATAAACGGCATAAATCCTGAAATCTTTTTTCCGCTGGCAAGAGCAAACGCAAGATAAAGGACAAAAATAAAAATCCATGAAACTGGAAGCTGTTTTTTTATAAACACGGAAAGCACCGAAAGAATTATCATCATAAAAACAATTCCGCCGCATCCAGAAATTCCAAACGTTGAAACGCAAGCTGTCAGCACTCCGCCAACAAGGGAAGTTATAAAAATCATAAGTGCAAGCATAACCGAGCCATAACGTTCTTCCAAAACAGGACCAAGCAAAAGAATGAATCCAGTATTCAAAAAGAAAGAAGTTGAGTTTTCACCGCTGAACGGATAAATAACAAGCTTTGCATAATCCAACGCTGATTTAAAGTCAAACGCAGGAACAGATTTTGCCCCAGGACATTCAAAAATTTTTTCGGAAAGATTGAGCTTAAAAATCAAGTCAGCAATAAAAAACGCCGCCGAAACAACAGAAAAAACAAGAACAACCGGAGAATCAAAAACAACTTTCAAAGAATTTTTCTTAGCCATATTTTAAATATTTCGGCAGATTTCCGCAGAAATTTCAGATTAAAAAAATTACGGTATGCAAGATGAAAAACATCTCGACTTTTATTTAAAGTTAATGTAAAAAAAAACTATATGAACTTGCGCTTGAAATTATTTGACATCGTTTTTATTCTGATTTTTTTAATTGTGATTTTCCTTTCATTTTTCAATTTGTTCAGAAAAAAAAACGAAAAGGCGGCGGAACTTTTTGTGCAAACTCCAAAAGAAAAATTTGTTTACAGCCTTGCAAAAGACGGAATTTATAAATTCAAAGGGCTTTTGGGAGAAAGTTCAATTCAAGTTGAAAACGGAAGAGCAAAATTTATAGATTCACCTTGCGAAAACAAAAACTGCATTCAAAGCGGAGAAATAAGCACAAACGGACAATGGGCTGCCTGCCTGCCAAACGGAATATTTATTACAATAGAAGGAAAAAGCAAACAAAACAGTTTCGATGCGGTTTCAAACTAAAATCCGCAGCAATAATATCAGGACTATCCTTTTGGAATTTTGAAACTTGCAAGATAGCCTTAATATTTTTAGCAATATTTTTTTACAATCTCTTGATAATTTATTTGATTTTTTATATAGTCTAAAGAACGAAACGAAGGCGTTTTGTAAAATGCAGGCTAAGTGTCTGTTTTTTGCAAAGCGTCTTTTTTTTTATGCAAGGGGTTACTATGACTGAAAAAAACAGAACTTTGTATGATCCGTCATTTGAGCATGACGCTTGCGGAATCGGAGCAGTCGTAAACATTGACGGTACGGCGACTCACAAAATCGTGGACAATGCGCTGTGCATAGTTGAAAAGCTGGAGCACCGCGCTGGAAAAGATGCCACCGGCGAGACTGGCGACGGAGTCGGAATTCTTGTTCAGATTTCACACCAGTTTTTTAAGCAGGCGGCAAAGCAGGAAGGAATCGAGTTGAAAGAGGCACGCGACTACGGAGTCGGAATGTTCTTCTTTCCGCAGGACAAATATATCCGCTCGCAGGCGATGAAAATGCTTGAAGTCCTTGCAAAAAAGGAAAACCTCAAATTCCTTGGTTGGAGAAAAGTTCCTGTAAATCCTGATGTTCTTGGTCAGCGCGCAAAAGACTGTATGCCTTGCATAATGCAGTGCTTTATCGAGCGTCCGGAAAATATCAGCCGCGGACTTGACTTTGACCGCAAGCTTTACATTCTGCGCCGCCAGTTTGAGCATTCACATTTGAACACATACATTGCTTCGCTTTCAAGCCGCACAATCGTCTACAAGGGAATGTTCCTTGTTCAGCAACTCAGGACTTTCTACAAAGACCTTCAGTCCGAAGACTACACTTCATCCCTTGCGCTTGTCCACTCAAGATTCAGCACAAACACGCAGCCAAGCTGGCAGAGGGCGCATCCGAACAGATTCATTGCGCATAACGGAGAAATCAACACAATCCGCGGAAACGTTGACAGAATGCTGGCAAGAGAGGAAACTCTTGACTCTCCTGTTTTCAAGGATGAGGAGCTCCGTGAAATTCTTCCTGCTGTAGACGCGACAGGCTCTGACTCCGCAATGCTCGACAACACTTTGGAATTCCTTGTGATGAACGGAATGCCGCTTCCGCTTGCGGTGATGGTCTGCATTCCAGAGCCTTGGAAAAACGATGAGACGATGAGCCAGCAGAAACGCGACTTCTACCATTACTGGGCAACAATGATGGAGCCATGGGACGGTCCTGCGGCGATTCTTTTCAGCGACGGAGATTTTGTCGGAGCGACTCTTGACAGAAACGGACTTCGCCCAAGCCGCTACTATATTACAAAAGACAATATGCTTATTCTTTCTTCGGAAGTCGGAGTTCTTGATATTCCGGAAGAAAACATCGTAAAAAAATCACGTCTTCAGCCCGGAAAAATTCTTCTTGTTGACACTGTCCAGAAGCGTCTTATTTCCGACGAGGAAGCGAAAAAGCAGTACATAAATCTTTATCCTTACGGCGAATGGCTCAACCTGAATCTTTTAAAGCTGAAGGATCTTGTTATTCCGAACAAAAAAATTCCGGTCTACACGCAGGAAGAGCGCGACATAATGTACCGTGCGTTCGGCTGGAACTACGAAGATGTGAACGAGATGATTCTTCCTATGGCGCAGAACGGAGTTGAACCGACCGGAGCCATGGGAATAGACACGCCGCTTGCAGTCATGAGCGACAAGCATCCGCCTCTTTACAATTACTTCAAGCAGCTGTTCGCGCAGGTTACGAATCCGCCGATTGATTCCCTGCGTGAAAAAATTGTTACCGACACGACAGTTTACGTTGGAACAGACGGAAACCTTCTTGAGCCGAAAAGCGCGAACTGCACAGTACTTGAGATAAACAATCCGATTCTGACCGGTGTCGATATGCTCAAGCTCAAGAACCTGAACCGCCCCGGACTGAAAACTGCGGTTGTTTCCCTTTTGTATTATAAGAACACTTCGCTTAAAGAGGCTCTGGACAATATTTTTGTCGCAATCGAGCGTGAATATCACAACGGAAGCAATATAATTATTTTGAGTGACCGCGGAGTTGACGAAAACCACGTTGCCGTTCCAAGCCTTCTTGCCGTAAGCGGAGTTGAGCAGTATTTAATCCGCACAAAAAAGAGAACCGCAATCTCAATCATCCTTGAGTCGGCGGAAGTCAGAAATGTCCATCAGGCAGCGATGTGCCTTGGTTACGGAGCGCGCGCGGTGAATCCTTATCTTGCCCACGAATGCATTGCCGAGCTCATTGACCAGAAGCTTTTGGACAAGGATTATCACACTGCAATCGACGACTACAACAAGGGAATCATAAACGGAATTGTAAAAATCGCCGCAAAGATGGGAATCTCAACAATCCAGTCTTATCAGTCCGCGCAGATTTTTGAGGCAATCGGAATCAGCAAGGATGTAATCGACGAATATTTTACAAACACTGTCAGCCGCGTCGGTGGAATCGGCCTTAAAGAAATTGACGAGGATGTGAACTTCCATCACAACAAGGCATTTGATCCGCTCGGACTTGCCGTGAACACTCACCTTGATTCGGTTGGAAACCACAAACTGCGCCGCGGTCCGACCTGCGAGGATCATCTTTACTCTCCTGAAACAATTATCGCGCTGCAGGAAGCCACCCGCACGGGAAGCTACGAAAGATTCAAGGAATACACGGCCCTGGTTGACGACAACGCGCATCCCCACACTTTGCGCGCAATGCTCAAATTCAGCTTTCCAGAAGGAAAAGAAATCAGCATAGACGAAGTTGAGCCAGTTTCCGAAATTGTAAAGCGGTTCAAGACTGGAGCTATGAGCTACGGTTCAATTTCTGAGGAAGCGCACAGATGCATGGCTTTGGCGATGAACCACTTGCACGGAAAATCAAATTCCGGAGAAGGCGGTGAAAAACCTGAGCGTCTTGGAACTGAAGCAAATTCCGCAATCAAGCAGGTTGCATCCGGACGATTTGGCGTTACAGAAGAATATCTTTTGAGCGCGAAGGAAATTCAGATTAAAATGGCGCAGGGAGCAAAGCCCGGAGAAGGCGGACATCTTCCCGGAAAAAAAGTTTATCCTTGGATTGCGCAGACCCGTTATGCGACTCCAGGTGTTTCTTTGATTTCGCCGCCACCGCACCACGATATTTATTCAATTGAAGATTTGGCTCAGCTGATTTACGACTTGAAAAACGCGAACCGTGCCGCCCGCATTTCCGTTAAGCTTGTCTCAGAGGCTGGCGTCGGAACGATTGCGGCTGGTGTTGCAAAGGCCGGCGCGCAGGTGATTTTGATTTCAGGACACGACGGCGGAACTGGAGCTGCTCCAATTTCTTCAATTCATCATGCAGGACTTCCGTGGGAATTGGGACTTGCGGAAACTCATCAGACGTTGATTCAGAACGGACTTCGCTCGCGCGTTGTGATTGAGACAGACGGAAAACTTATGAGCGGCCGCGATGTTGCGATTGCCTGTCTTTTGGGCGCGGAGGAATTCGGTTTTGCAACAGCTCCTCTTATCACAATGGGCTGCGCAATGATGCGCGTTTGCAACCTTGACACTTGTCCGTTCGGAGTTGCAACCCAGAACAGCGAGCTTAGAAAACGATTTACAGGAAAACCTGAATATGTTGAAAATTTCATGAAGTTCATTGCCGAGGAGTTGCGCGAAATCATGGCAAAGTTCGGCTTCCACAGCATTGACGAAATGTGCGGACATACGGAGCTTCTTGCCCTCAAAGAAAAAAGCGCGTTCCCTAGGGCAAACCTTGTGGACATGAGCAGAATCATCGGCTGGAAAACTCCGGAAGATGCAAAGACACATTTTGAGCCTGCGGACATTTTTGACTTCCAGCTTGAAAAAACTGTAGACGAGGCAAAACTTCTAAAGGCATTTGAAAAGTCAAAGAAAGCAAAGAAGGGCGTTTTTGAACTTTCGGTTTCTTCAACGGACAGAACGGTGGGAACAATTCTCGGCTCAGAAATCCAGAAGAATTTCGGCTCATCGCTTGAAGAAGACAGCTACGTTGTTAACTGCACAGGCGGCGGCGGACAGTCATTCGGCGCGTTCATTCCGAAAGGACTTACACTGAACCTTACAGGAGACGCAAACGACTACCTCGGAAAAGGCTTGAGCGGCGGAAAAATCGTAGTCCACCCTTCAGCAAAGGCAACTTACAAAGCCGAAGAAAATATTATCATCGGAAACGTGGCCTTGTACGGAGCTACAAGCGGAAGCGCGTTCATAAACGGAATTGCAGGCGAGAGGTTCTGCGTAAGAAATTCCGGGGCGGTTGCGGTTGTAGAAGGCTGCGGCGACCACGGACTTGAATACATGACAGGCGGAACTGCTGTAATTTTGGGCGGAACAGGAAAAAATCTCTGCGCGGGAATGAGTGGCGGAACCGCTTATGTTCTGGACGAGAACCATGATTTGTATCTGCGTCTGAACAAGCAGCTTGTTTCCATGACAGAAGTTTCAGACAGCCACGACATTGAAATCATAAAGGACTTGATTCAGCGTCATGAAAAAGAAACCGGCTCGGAGCTTGCAAAGAAAATTCTTAAGGACTTTGATAATTACATCAGGCACTTCAAGAAAATCGTTCCTAATGATTATCAGAAGATGATGACGGAAATCGCAAAGGGCGAAGAGCGCGGTTTGAATCACGATGAAGCAGTCCTTGAAGCTTTTAAAAAGCTCACTGCATAAGAAAAAGTCAGGGGTACACTATGGGTAAAAACGACGGATTTATGATATACAAGCGTGTTGAGGATTCCTGGATTGAACCTTCTTCACGCATAAAAAATTTCAAGGAATTCCACAATCATCTTAACGACAAGGAACGGCGCGAGCAGGCGGCAAGATGCATGAACTGCGGAGTTCCGATGTGCCAGAGCGCAATCAAGCTTGCCGGAATGGTGACGGGCTGCCCTCTCCACAACTTTATTCCTGAATGGAACGACGCGCTTTACAAAGGACAGTACGACATGGCGGCCTGGCGTCTCTTAAAAACTTCAAGCTTCCCGGAATTCACAGGAAGAGTCTGCCCCGCATTGTGCGAGAAAGCCTGCAATTGCGGAAACGGCGGAGACATAAAGGAAGCTGTAACAATCCACGACAACGAACTTTACATAATCGAGAAGGCGTTCGAGTCAGGCTACATGAAGCCTCAGATTCCGAAAGTCAGAAGCGACAAAAAAATCGCGGTAATAGGCTCAGGCCCTGCAGGACTTGCCGTTGCCGACTTGCTGAACCGCCGCGGACATAATGTAACCGTCTACGAGCGCGATGACAGAATCGGCGGACTTCTGATGTACGGCATTCCGAACATGAAGCTAGACAAAAAAATCGTGGAGCGCAGAGTCAATCTTATGAAAGCGGAAGGAGTTACATTCATAACGAACGCCGATGTCGGCCGCAATGTAGATGCCAAACAGCTTCTTTCTGAATACGATGCAGTCGCCTTGTGCTGCGGAGCAAAAAAAGCGCGTCCCCTGTCTGCACAAGGAAGCGACGCGCAGGGAATAATGTTCGCCGTGGACTGGCTCAAGAGCGTTACAAAAAGCCTTTTGGACTCAGACTTCTCAGACAAGAATTTTATTGATCCAAAGGGAAAGCACGTGATAATCCTTGGCGGAGGCGACACAGGAAACGACTGCACAGGCTCAAGCATAAGGCTCGGAGCTGCAAGTGTAACCCAGCTTGAAATGATGCCTTGCCCTCCGGCGGAACGTCAACCAGACAATCCGTGGCCGCAGTGGCCCAAAGTCTTAAAGACAGACTACGGCGCGCAGGAGTCAATTGAAAAGTTCGGGCATGATCCGCGCGTCTACAAAACGACAATCAAGGAAGTTTACCAGAAAAACGGAAAAGTCTGCGGAATAAAAACAGTTCAGGTTGAATTCAAGAACGTGGACGGAAAACGCACTCTCTGCGAAATCGAAGGAAGCGAAAAAGAACTCCCGGCCGACCTGATTCTGATTGCCGCAGGATTTCTCGGCTGCGAGGACTACACCGCAAACGCATTCGGAACACCGCTTTCCGCAAGAAACACAGTCGCAACTTCCAGCGCAAGTTCATACTTCACGGGAATAGACAAAGTCTTTACAGCAGGCGATATGCACAGAGGCCAGTCGCTAGTTGTCTGGGCGATTGCAGAAGGAAGAGAATGCGCAAGGGAGATTGATGAATACCTGATGGGATATTCAAATTTGTAGGGCAAAAACACAGCCGGACTAGCCTAAGTGTTTTCCTTGTGCCAGTTCCGGCTTTTCTCCCAAAATCTCCCGGTAAATCTCCAAATCCTTGTTTCCAAAAACGTTGAAAATCACTTTTTTTGCGGTTGTGGTTTTGTTTTCATCCAGCCAATCTGTTACGGTTTTTACGGCGATTTGGGCGGCGAGCTTTTGCGGAAATCTGAAAACGCCTGTGGAAATGCAGCAGAATGCTAAACTTTCAAGCCCATTTTGCGCGGCAAGGTTCAGGCAGCTTGTGTAGCACGAGGCGAGCTGGATTTTGTCGCGTTCGGTTACACTGGCGTGGATTATAGGACCTACCGTGTGTAGAACGAATTTTGAAGGCAGGTTGAATGCCTGAGTGATTTTCGCGCTTCCTGTTTTTTCAGGAGAGCCTTGTTTTTGCATAATCTCGTTGCACTCAAGCCGAAGCTGAACTCCTGCGAAAGTGTGGATGCAGTTGTCGATGCACGCATGGAGCGGAGCAAAGCAGCCGAGCAAGGCGGAATTCGCTGCGTTCACGATTGCATCCGCGTTCAGAGTTGTAATGTCGCCCTGCCATAGAAAAAGCCTTTTGTCCGCCGGAACATTTTTCAGCGTTGCAATGTCGGTGATTCCGCGCTCTTTGTTGCGTTCCGTTAAGTATTCGTCCTGAATTTTCAAGAACTCGTTGGAAACAGGACGCGGCGGGCGCACGTTCATCAGCGAGCGCAGCAAGTCTTTCTGAGCAACTTCGTCATCTTGCGGCGGAAGTTCAATATTCTTGTATTCAGCTGGAGAGCCCGGCTCGTTCAGAAGATATTTTATGAGCCATTCGCGTCTTTCGGTTTGTGTCATGGTTTGCCTCCAAAATCAGCAATTCGGTCTTTTTGTTTTCCACACTTTTACTTCTTCTATTAGTTCTGCAATCAGCTTTTTCTTTCCTTCTGTGTAGAGTTTGCGGTTATCAGGAAATCTCTTTGCTAATTTCTGTTTGCATTCATCATATTCCGCGGCTTTTTCAGGGAAGGCATTTAGATAGTCCCGGAAATCGATATAATTTTTCCATTCAGTTCCGTTCCATTTGATCACGTGGATATGATGCGTTCGAGTGTCCTTTTTAAAATCGCCTTTTACAAGCAGAAGCTGTCCGGGAACATCTTCTCCGCGAAAAATGTAGTTCTTTTTGTTTAATTCTTCAATGAACGGAAAAACATCTTCCGGATTTTTGACTCCCACGGCAATGTCAATAATCGGTTTTGCGTGAATGGAGGAAACGGCGGTGCTTCCGATATGCTGAATGTCGGTGGCAATATTTTCAAAAATGCATTTTAGTTCAGCAATCGTATTCTCGGCTTCTTTTTGCCAGCCGCTTTGGTGCGCTTCCAGTTTCACCGAACCTCTTTTTAATCCTGTCATGCAAAATCCGCCATCCATGAAATTCCAGTCCATCCTACAAAATATATTCCAGCTGCCGCTCTTTTGTCTTTAGCCCCATTTTCTCGTAGAATTTTTCCGCCGAAGTGTTTCCTGCCCAGACGTTCAGCGTCACCTCGTAGCAGCCAAGCCGTTTCGCCTCGCTTTTCACGTGTTCAAAAAGTTTTTCGCCGATGTGCTGGCCGCGCGTGCTTTTGTCAACGCACAAGTCGTCAATAAAAAGCGACTTGAACTGAACCATGTTGTTCGAAAAAGGCTGCTCCCGAATCTGGCAAAAAGCGTAGCCGACGCAAAAGTCATTCTCGTCCGCGGCAACATAAATCGGCTTCGTCTCGTCCTTTAGCATTTGGGAAAGCTCCGCATTTGTATATTTTGTCGTTCCCGGAATAAAAATGTCCGGCCGGATTTCCGCGTGAATCTGAAGCACCTGCCCAAGCAAGTCGATAATCTTCGGAATGTCCTTTTCCTCCGCTCTTCGTATTGTCATTTTTTTGCTCCTGTTAAATTGATTTTTTATTTTTCGGGTGGCTTTTTGTTTCGCTTCGCTCCGCAAAAATCGGGCTATCCGTGGTTCCGTACGCACTCCGTGCTACCTTCATTCCTCCGCTACGCTCCGGAACGGCTTCGCCGCCACTCCTATCCCTGCCACGTTTCCTTTATTATATAAAAAATATCGTCTTTTATCAGAAGCACAAAGATTTTTTGTTATGAAAAACACGGATTTTATTTGTGCTTTTCTTCAAGATTTTATAACCTGAATTTGTAACTTTCTTCAAAGTTTTGTAAGCCGAATTTGTGCTTTTCTTCAAGAAAATTGACATTCTTTGATTTCTACGATGAAACCGCCGCATCTGCAATCCGCATTGTCTTGTATTCCATTCCGTCGGGTGATAGTGCGTCGCGCAGTTTTAGCGTGCCGCTCACTGTGATTTTTTGGCCTGGTTCAACGCCGGAAACTTTTTCGCTTTCAAATTCGAGTCCCTGAGCGCAGCACGCAAGAACATCTGTTATTATGCAGTAGTCGTGCCGTCCGTAAGGCTCGTTGTCGTAAAAAGTTTCGAAAGTTCCAGTCATTCGGACTGTTTTTCCCTCGTATTTTTCAGGCTCCACAACAAGCTGGAAAATAAAGGCATAAGCAAGGTCTGCGTTCATTTTTGAAAGGTCAAGCTCAACGTCAGTTTTGGGCGCGGAGATTTCCTCGAAGCTGCTTCCGTAATAGTCGTAGGTTGATGAAGAGGAATCTTGAGCCGAGCCGCTGGAATTTTGCTCTTCTCCGTTTGAATAAGATGAATCAGTGGATTGCGATGAATCATTTTCCGTGCCGCTGCCGTAGCTGTAGTAATTATCATAATTGCCGGAACCAGCGGCTTTATCTGGTTCATTCTGCTGCCAGCTGTCGGAGGATGATTCTTCCTTGATTTTTTCTTCTATTATATTGGCAACTTTGTTCTGTTTTGGAAGTCCGCCTGCACTGTAGGATTTTTTTGCCGAGCATGATGAGGCTGCAAGCAAAATCAAAATCGATGAGGCAGTCAGAATCTTTTTCATAAAAACCTCCCGGCAACGCAATGCAATGCGAAAATCATTATGTCGATTATCACGATTGTGGCTCCAACCGGCGTTGAAAGAACAATCGAAATCATAATTCCCAGGAACGACGAAAATGCGCCAAGAGCGGCGGAATAAATCACCGTGGACTTGAAGCTTTTCATAACGCGCATTGAGCTTAAAGGCGGAAAAACAAGAATCGCCGTTATAAGAAGAGAGCCTACAAGATTCATCGCAAGCACAATCACAACGGCTGTAATCACGGCGACTAGAATGTCGTAAACGCCTGCGAGCCTGTCTTCTGTGCGCAAAAAGTCCGGGTCAAAAGTCGCGGAAAAAATCCTGTTGTAGAAAAAGACGAATGCGGCAATAGTAACGCAGGAAATCAGAACCGAGACTGCGACCTTGCCTTTTGTAAGAGTGAGAATCGAGGTTGAGCCGAAAAGCGTTGTGCAGACATCGCCTGAGACATTCGCCGAAGTTGAAAAAACGTTCATCACAAGATAGCCGAATGCAAGCGCGCCCACGGAAATCATCGCAATCAGCGAGTCTGACTGCACTTTCCTTTTTTTGTCCATGCACAAAAGAAAAACCGCGCAAAGAACCGTAACCGGAATTGTAAAAAGGCTGTCGCTCACAAGCTTCATCGTAACGGCAACCGCATACGCTCCGAACGCGGCGTGAGAAAGTCCGTCTCCAATAAGCGAGTAGCGGCGCAGAACAAGAACAGTTCCCAAAAGCGATGCGCACAGAGAAACAAGAACGCCGACAATCAGCGCGTATCTAACAAACGAAAATGAAAGGTAATAAGAAAGTTTTTCAAGAATTTCCATCGAAATCTCCAGTGTTTCCAGTTTTTTTCAGCCGCGTTTTTCATCAAAGTTGCTAGACGATGCGCCTTTGCAAAAATCCGCGCGGGCTTCAAACTGGACTTTTCCGCCTCTGAACGAAAGGATGTGCGATGCGTAATCAAGGCAGT